>JAYWAX010000181.1:0-6249 GCA_043782125.1 Acetobacteraceae bacterium
ACGCACGTGCCTCTGGCCCTCGTGGTTACGCAACGACGTCAAGCGTTCTGGCAATCGTTTGGTCGCTGGTTCGTTCGACCGTTTCGTCAACTACGCCCACCGCCTGAAAAGGTAGGCGTCACCATTTGGGGGCCTTGCGCGATGACTCCAAAAATCGCTCGATTCCTTGCTGAGCAAACGCCGGCGACGCCGTGTCTGGTGCTCGACGTGGACCGTGTGGAAGAGAACTTCCGCGCGCTGCGGCGCACGTTGCCGCTGGCGCGCATTTATTACGCCGTGAAGGCCAATCCGGCGCCGCAAATCCTGGAGCGGCTTGTGGGACTGTCGAGTTTTTTCGACGCCGCAAGCTTCGAGGAAGTATCGATTTGTTTGGACGCCGGCGCACGTCCGGACGCGATCAGCTTCGGTAACACGATCAAGAAAGTCTCAGCGATTCGCGCGGCGCACGAGCGTGGCGTGACGCTGTTCGCCTTCGATTCCATTGAGGAGCTGGAGAAGCTGGCGAAGCACGCGCCGGGCGCGCGCGTGTATTGCCGCATTCTGGTGGAGAACCAGGGTGCCGATTGGCCGCTGTCACGGAAATTCGGCACGACGGTGGACAATGCACGCGTGCTGATGCTGCGTGCCGAGGATATGGGACTCGATCCCTACGGTTTGTCGTTCCATGTCGGCAGCCAGCAGACGACGACCCGCGCCTATGAGATCGCGATTGGCAAGGTGGCGATGCTGTTCACCGATCTGACCGAGGCCGGCGTCAATCTGCGCATGATGAATTTGGGTGGCGGTTTCCCGGTCCGTTACCGCGACGACGTGCCCGAGATCGACCAGTTTGGCGATGCGATCATGACGGCGATGGTGAAACATTTTGGCAATAACCTGCCGGAGATGTTCATCGAGCCCGGCAGGTTCGTGGTTGGCGACGCGGGTTTGGTCTCCGCCGAGGTGGTATTGGTGTGCCGGCGCGATCCGTCCGATCCGGTGCGTTGGGTTTATTTGGACATTGGGCGCTTCGGCGGGCTGGCGGAAACGGAGGGCGAGGCGATCAAGTATGCCATCGTCACCCCGCACGATGGGACCGCGATGGGTCCGGTGGCAATCGCGGGACCAACCTGCGATGGCGCGGATATCATGTACGAAAAGTCGAATTACCGGCTGCCAATAGCGCTGACGTCGGGCGACAAGGTCGAGTTGTTGTCCACGGGCGCATATGTCACGACTTATGCGTCGCAGCGGTTCAACGGGTTCGCGCCGCTGGCGGAATATTATCTGTAACAGGTGAGTCTCGTGCGGTCATGGCCGAGCCAGCATTGTGTCATGCTGGGCCAATTTCCGGTGCAGCAGATACATTGGCACCGTCAGCGCTGACAGGCCCGCGGCGGCCAGAATGCCGCCCTCCGGCCCGCCGGTCAGATCGGCAGCGTATCCGCACAAAGTGGGACCGGCAGTATTGCCGAGATAATAAATCGAATAGAACAGGCCCATGCCGACCGCGCGCCGCTCGGGACGCGCGGAAAGGGTTCCAACAGCCATGATGACACCCGGGTGGATCGCGCCCACGACGCCGACCAGGATGGACCACCATACCGCGCCGCCGGTCAGCGCGGTTCCCGCGATTCCGATGAACATCGCAGCGGCGCCAACCAGGAAAATCCGGAGCGCGCCGAAGCGTGCCGCGAGGTCTCCGCCCCACATGGTCGCGGGCACGTTGCCCCAGGTGGCGATCACCATGACCAGGCCAATCATCGTCAAGCTGTCGCCGCGCAAGGCCAGGGCGGAGGGCACGTAGGAAGCATACCCAGAATAGCCGGTCGTGTAGGCGGTCCAGATCAATCCGGCGATTCCCAGTAGTAGGCACTCGCGCGCGGAGGGGAGGAGAAAGCCGCGCGGGCGGGCCGCGACATGCGGGGGCTGGCGGTAGCTGACGAGGAAAATCAACAGCGCGAGGGCTGGGGCGGCGGCATTGGTGGCGAAGGCGGCTTGCCATCCGAAGGCGCGCGACACGGACGGCAGGATTAATTGCGCGAGGCCCACGCCGACGGGATAGGCGCAGACTGAGACGCTAATGGCGACCATGAACAGGCGGCCGGTGAACCAATCGGCGATGATTTTCCCTTGCAGCACGATCATCGCCACCGCGCCGACGCCGGCAACGGAACGTCCGAAAGCGATTCCCGCGGGTCCGGAGGCCATGGCGTCAATCGCGGCGCCCACAATCATCAAAGCGAGGCCGGAAGCGAGTATGGGCCGGTCGCCGTATCGTCCGCCCAAAAACCCCAGGGGCAATGCCGCGAACATGCCCAGGAGCATGAAAGCGCCGATCAGGGAACCCAGTGCGGTGTAGCTGAGGTGGAATAATGGCACCAGGTCGGGACCCAAGGTGGCAACGGTCTGAAATTGATAGCCGAAACCGATCCGGGCGAGTGCCAGGGCGGCGAGAATAAGCCAAGGGCGCACGAGCGTCTGATTCCTCGCTGTTTTTGGTTGGCCGATGCTACCGGTCCAGCGCCGTGGTGACTACATGGCGGGTACAGGGTGTGAGGAACGCGCAGGGCGCTCGATCAAACTGGATTGACGCTGTTGGGGCGGCTTCGTATGGTTCGCGCCGCCGGTTCGCCGGTCCTCGTGATTTGTCCGGCCGGATTGCGGCGAGGTGAAACAAGCGCGCTAAAGAGGCCAGCGCCGCGTCCAGTGTTTGGGCCTTGGCGCTGACTGACGGCCGGGCCAACCGTGTAGGAAAGGTCCAGGTGGAATGGCAATCGATCCTTCGAAATTTCGTCCGGCGACACGCCTCGTGCAAGGCGGGGTCCGCAGAACCGCACATGGCGAGACGGCCGAGGCGTTGTTCCTGACGTCCGGTTATGTTTACAACGATGCGGAGCAGGCGGAAGCGACGTTCCTCGGGACGGTCGAGCATTATCAGTATTCTCGGTTCGGCAATCCGACGTTGACAATGTTGGAAGAGCGCTTGTGTCTGATCGAGGGCGCGGAGGCGTGCCGGCTGACTTCGACCGGCATGGCGGCGGTGAATGCGGCATTGCTGGCGCATTTGAAGGCGGGCGACCGGGTCGTGGCGTCGCGGGCGCTGTTTGGGTCGTGCCATTGGATCGTTTCAACACTGCTGCCGAAGTTTGGCATTGAGTCGGTTTTCGTGGACGGCGGGGACCTCGCGCAGTGGCGGGAAGCGCTGAGTAAGCCCACCAATCTCGTGCTGCTGGAAACGCCGTCGAATCCAATGTTGGATATCGTCGACCTGCCGGCGGTGGCAGAGCTGGCGCACGCTGCGGGGGCGATTGTCGTTGTGGACAACGTTTTCGCGACTCCGCTGTTGCAGCAGCCGCTGACACTGGGCGCCGATGTCGTGATTTATTCATGCACCAAGCACATCGACGGGCAGGGGCGCGTACTGGGCGGGGCGGTGTTGGCCAGCAACAAATGGGTCAACGATGTGTTGCAACCGTTCATTCGAAACACCGGCCCGACGATGTCGGCATTCAACGCCTGGATTTTGTTGAAGGGACTGGAAACGCTGTCGCTACGTGTGGACGCATGCTGCCGCGCCGCCGAATCGATCGCCGCGTTCCTGGCGGAGCAGGAAGGCGTGACCCGGGTCTGGTATCCGACGCGCGCCGATCATCCACGGCACGATCTGGCGATGAGGCAGATGGCCGCGGGCGGCACCGTCGTGACGTTCGAGGTGGACGGCGGCAAGGACGGCGCTTTCCGGGCGATGAACGGGTTCGAACTGATCGCTATTTCTAACAATCTCGGCGATTCCAAGTCGATGGTTACCCATCCCGCGACCACGACCCATTCCAAGATCGGGGCGGCGGAGCGGACGAAACTGGGCATTACCGACGGCGTGATCCGGTTGTCGATCGGTTTGGAGGATCCGGAGGACATCAAGGACGATCTCCGCCGGGGGCTCGCCGCGATGAATGGGTAATGACATGACGCCCGGCCAGTCGTTTTCGCGTCGCCTGGTTCTCGCGGGCGGGTCTGCCTGGGCCTCGGGCGCCAGAGCGCAACGCGGTTTGGCGGCCATTCGGATTGGAGTGCTTTGGGACCGGTCCGGCGCCGGCGCGGTGACATCGGGGCTGGACCAGATCGTGTCCGGGCGGCTGGCGGTGGACGACTTCGGCCATCTGAGCCGCGGGTATCCCGTAGAGTTGGTGGACGCCGAATTCGAACGCCGGCCCGACCAGGCGGTGGCGATCGCACGCAAATGGTTCGACGAATCGAATTTGGCGGCGATCGTCGATCTACCTGGGACTGCGGCGCCGGTGCAGGTGCAGGAACTGGCGCGTGCCCGGGGCCGCACGGTAATGAACACTTCCAGTGTGAACGCGGCCTTGACAGGCGCCGCCTGTGCGGCGACCGCGACGCATTGGATGGACGATACCGTGGCGCTGACCCGAGCGATGACGATCGGCATGGCGGCGGGTGGCGTGAACTCGTGGTTTCTCGTCGTGCCGGACGACACATTGGGCCTCGCGTTTCAGGCCGACGCGACGGTGGCGATCGAGGGATCTGGCGGGCGTCTGGTTGGATTTGTCCGGTATCCGTCTGACAGCACGTCTTTCGCCCGGCCGCTGGCAAGCGCGCGGGAATCGGGGGCGGCGGCGATTGGGCTGTGCGCGATGGGTCCAGCGCTGGTGGCGCAGGTACGGCAGGCGCGGGAGATGGGTTTGTTCGACGCGCGTAAGGCGATTTGCGCCTATGCCGCGACGATCCGGGATGTGCATGCGCTTGGCGCGCGGGAGGCCCAGGGTCTTTGGGTCGCGACGGGATTTTATTGGAACCGGAACGAACAGACACGATCGTTTTCATTCCGCTTTATCGAGATAACTGGGCGTATGCCGGACAAATCATACGCTGCGACCTACACCGCAATCGGTCATTTTCTGCGGATTGTGAAAGCACTCGACAGTGTGGACGCCGCGATCGCGAATGCGGCCATGCGCCGAGAACCGGTGTATTTCTTCGGAGACAGTGGGCGGGTGCGGATCGATGGGCGGGTGACGCTCGACATGGGTTTGTATCGAGTGAAAGCACAAGAAGCGGTGCGCGAGCCCTGGGATTATTACGAACCTGTACGGACGATTTCCGCGGCGGACGTGTTCCGTCCGCGGGCCAAGGGCGGATGCGCGTTGACGCCCTGACGCGGCGGTCCTGGACAAACCGCGCCGCTTACGCCTTGATCCTGTCGAAGCCATAAAAAAGGGGATCATCCAATGTCAGAGAACGGCCCCTCGACTGGCCGGGCCGCGCCGGCCGGCAATGGCGGAGCGCGCGACGATTACGCGTTGACGACGCGGGGCGTCACCGTGACCGTACGCTCTTTTTTCCTCGCGGATCAGTCAAGTCCGGATGAAAATCGGTTTGTCTGGGCTTACCGCGTGCGGATAGAAAACCGGGGCACCGATACCGTACGGCTGTTGCGGCGGACCTGGCAAATCACGGACGCCCGCGGACGGACTCAACATGTTCACGGCCCGGGGGTGGTTGGCGAACAGCCTTTGCTGGAGCCGGGACAGGCATTCGAATATACGTCGGGCACGCCGCTGGACACGCCGTCCGGCTTCATGGCCGGCGCGTATCACATGAATGTGCCGGAGTCCGGGGAAAACTTCGACGTAGCGATCCCGGCTTTTAGTTTAGACAGTCCGCATCAAAGCGGAAGGATTCACTGACCGGATCGCGCCCGGACGAGAATTAATGAAAGGAAAAACCTCGGTGGACGATAAAAATGACGCGGGGTTCGAGACGCCGCCGCGTGCACGAAAGCCGACCCGGGAAGAGGCGGAAGACGCGATCCGCTTACTGCTGCGATGGGCCGGCGACGATCCCGAGCGCGAAGGCTTACTGGACACGCCGTCGCGGGTCGCTCGCGGTTACCAGGAATGGTTTTCCGGGTACGCCACCGATCCTGTCTCGATGTTGGAACGGACGTTCGAAGAAACCGACGGCTACGACGAGATTGTTCTGCTGCGCGACATCCGCCTGGAAAGCACCTGCGAACATCACATGGCGCCGATCATCGGCCGGGTGCATGTCGGGTATTTGCCGCACCGGCGCGTTGTGGGGATCAGTAAGCTTGCGCGCGTGGTAGAAGCCTACGCGCGGAGGTTGCAAATTCAGGAAAAACTAACGGCACAGATCGCGAATACGATTCAGGATGTACTGCGCCCGCGTGGCGTGGCGGTGGTGATCGAGGCGGCGCATCAATGCATGACCACACGTGGTGTCCAT
>JAYWAX010000182.1:0-6247 GCA_043782125.1 Acetobacteraceae bacterium
CCGCCGATGCTGGATCATTTCGTGCTGCCGGTGACGCCGGGCCGTCTGCCGAGCGATGGCGAAATGGACGAACTCGCGGCGCGCGTGAAGGCGGCAAAACGGCCGATGCTGTGGATCGGGTCCGGCGCCCGCGGCGCGCGCGCGGAAATTCACAAATTGCTCGACATGGGGTTTACCGTTGTTAACAGCATCAACGGCAAAGGCACTATCCCCGAAGACCATCCGCAATCTCTGGGTGGGATGCACGGCAACGGGATGCCCGGGGTGCAGGAGTTCTATGCGGATTGCGACCTGTTGCTGGCCGTTGGGACCCGCATCCGCGCCCGGGAAACCGGCGACCTGACGGTGAAGCTGCCGAAGAATATTGTGCATATCGACTGCGATCCGCTTGCCAACGGCCGCACCTATGCCAGCACATATTTCGTCTGCGGCGACTCTGGATTGACGATGGCGGCGCTGTTGCCGCGGATCGAAGGCAAAATGTCGCTCGATCCTGCCTATAAATCCGACTTCGCGGCTCTGAAAAAGCGCGTTATTTCCGAATACCTGGTGTCACTCGGCGTTTACGGAGGGTTTAGCAAGCAGTTGCGCGACGTGCTGCCAAAGGATGCGATCTGGGTGCGCGATGTGACCCAGAACAATTCAACCTGGGGCGATCGAATTTTCCCGGTCTACAGCCCGAACCAAAGCGTCTTTCCGGTTGGCGCGGGCATCGGTCAGGGGCTGTGTCTGGGAGTCGGCGCGGCGGCGGCGGCAGGTGAGAAGGGCCATAAAACAATCGTGATGACCGGCGATGGCGGATTTTTCCTGAACGTCGGCGAACTGTGGACCGCGGTGCAGGAAAATCTCGATATGGTCGTGATGGTGATGAACGATCGGGAATATGGCGTGATCAAGCGCATCCAGGATCACACGGCGCAGGGGCGGCGGTTCTTTGCGGAGCTGCAAGGGCCGGAGATCGAGAAGCTGGCCGCATTGTCGGATATCCCGTATTTTAAATGTTCCGGCGCGGACACGTTTGGATCGACGGTGGCGCAAGCTTTGGCGGTCAAAGGGCTGACGATGGTGGAAGTGGATATGCGCGCGATCGGGGAATTTCCGGCATATTATCCGTTCAATCGGCCGGGTGTCTGAAGGCAGGCAAAAACCAGCGGGTCCTGGACAGGATCCGCTGGTGCCGGCCTGTCGTGCGTCGATGGGAGGACGAGGTGGCTCTTTGGTTGTTGCGGGATACGCCGTTGGCGATTCCTGGCGGATGGGGTGGGATTCGAACCCACGGTACGCTTACACGTACGGCGGTTTTCAAGACCGCTGCCTTAAACCACTCGGCCACCCATCCATTCCGGGCCACCCGATCTTTTACCACAGGGCCAGGCCATCCAAAAAGAGGCGGCGATCCATCACCCCCGCACCAGGCCCGCCCCGGCCCGCAGCACCTCGACGGCCTCGGCCACCAGCCGTTCCACCAGATCGCGTGCCGAGGGGACATCGTCGATCAAATCCACGCCTTCTCCGGCCAAAATCATCCGTTCCGAGAAATCCTCGTCCGGCCCAGCCTGAAACCGCGCGCGTTCTGCCTCCGCCATGGTTTCCAGCTGGGCTTCATCCGCCTCCCACCGGTCGAACAGCGCATTTCGCAGGATCCGGGCCGGGAACTGGCGCGGCCAGGCGGGATCGTTCAGCGTGTCGTAAATCCGGGTCTGCACCGTCCGGTCGCCCAACCCCGCGACCACCGCGGCTTTTCGCCCGGCGCTCCATAACGACTCCTTCGTCGCGGTGAACCGCGTCCCCATCGATACCCCGGCGGCACCCAGAGCCAGCGCCGCCGCCAGCCCTCGCCCATCGGCGATCCCGCCCGCCGCGACAACGGGAATGGGGGACACCGCGTTCACGACGGCGGGAACCAGCCCGAAGGTTCCGCGCACGTTGCCACCGTGACCGCCGGCATCCCGGCCCTGCGCGATAATGATATCCGCCCCGGCCGCCGCCGCCGCCCGCGCCATCGCCACGGTCTGCGCCTGATAGATGATTTTGCACCCGGCGGCGCGGATGCGGGGAAAAAAGCGTGTCGAGTCCCCGAACGACAGCATGATCGCGACCGGGCGCGCGTCCAGCGCCACATCCAGTGCCGCCGGATTATTCTCCAGCCGCCACGTAATAAACCCGATCGCCACGCGTGCGTTGCCCGCCGCCGCGACCTCTCGCCGCACTGCCGCTTCATCGGCGCCCGGTCCAACGATCCCCAGCCCGCCGGCGTGACTGACCGCGTTGGCCAAGGCACCGCCCGCGATCCCGCTCATGGGCGCCGTCAGGATCGGATGTTGGATGTCCAGCAGACGGGTCAGCGCAGTTTCGATGGTGGCCATCGGTGGTTTCCTCCCAGGATGCGACCCGCATCTTGCCCCATCCCGCCAAGGCTTTCGACCCTCCGCTCCATTGCCCGCGCGCAGGGGAGCGATTACCGTCGCAACGCAGAGCCGTTCCGGGCCGTCCGGAGGCCATCCCGACGGGTAGCGATTTCGAACGTGTTGGAACTCGTGCATCTCAGCCGCCGGTTTGGCGACACGTTGGCTGTCGCGGACGCCAATCTACGGATCGAGGCCGGGGAGATGACCGGCGTCATTGGCCGCTCCGGCGCGGGTAAATCCACCTTGTTGCGGCTGATTAACCGCCTGATCGATCCAACCGGCGGGGCGATCCTGTCCGACGGCATCGACGTCGCTCGCCTGCGCGGCCGGGCGCTACGCGAATGGCGGGCGCGCAACGCGATGATTTTTCAGCAGTTCAATCTGGTTAACCGGCTGGACGTGCTGACCAACGTGCTGACCGGGGGCCTGATCCGGGTGCCGCTGCCTCGCATGTTGGCGCGCTGGTTCACCCGCGCCGAACGCGAAGAAGCCCTGGCGCTGCTGGACCGTTTCGGCCTGTTCGACGTCGCCATGAACCGCGCGGGCGATTTGTCCGGCGGTCAGCAGCAGCGCGTCGCCATCGCGCGCGCACTGATGCAGCGGCCCAGAATGCTGCTGGCGGACGAACCGATCGCATCGCTGGACCCGATGAACGCAAAGTTGGTGATGGACACGCTGGCGGACCTCAACCGCCGCGACGGCATCGCCGTGGTTTGCAACCTGCACACACTGGACACCGCGCGGGCTTATTGCCGCCGGATCGTCGGCATGGCGGCGGGCCGCATTGTCTTCGACGGCCCGCCCGAGGCATTGGACGCCGCCGCCCTGCGCGACATTTACGGCGAGAGCGAAGCCGGAATCGACGAGCGTACGACCAGCGTCGGCCTGTCTGCGCGACCGGCTCTACAAATATCGTGACATCGAAAAGGACCGCCCGCATGCGCCGTCGCGCTTTCGCCAGCCTTGCTATCGCTGCTTTGGCCGCGCCCCGTCTGGCGCGCGCGCAGGACTGGAAAGACCAGGTCAAGGAATTCCGCATCGGCCTTCTGGGCGGCGAAAACACCCAGGACCGGCTGAAACGCTACGACGCCTTTCAGAAATTATTGCAAGAGAAACTGGGGATTCCGGTCAAACTCTACCCCGCCGCCGATTACGCGGGAGTTATGCAAGGTTTCGCCGCCGGACAGATCGACGCGACCGAGTTCAGTCCGGCGGCCTTCGCTGGTACGTGGCTGGACTGCCATTGCGTCGAACCGGTCGTGGTGCCGCGCGAGAAAGATGGCTCCATCGATTACATGGCCGTGATGATCGTCCGCAAGGATTCCGGTATCACTTCGCTGGACCAAATGAAAGGTCATTCCCTGGCCTTCACCGATCCGAATTCCGCGTCCGGTTACCTTATTCCCAGTGCCACTTTGCGCGCCAAGGGGATCGATCTTGCGGACGGGAAGTATTTTTCCCGGGTTGGTTTTTCCGGCGGGCACGAACAGGGAATGATCGCTGTCCTCAACCGCCAATACGATGCCTGCGTGGTCTGGACGTCCGGGCTTGGCGACGAGGCCACCGGTTTCAGCCGTGGCGTGCCGCGATCGATGGTGGACAAGGGCATGCTGAAGATGGCGGATATCAACATTATCTGGCGCTCTGCCAAAGTGCCCAACGGTCCCTGGACCGTGCGTTCCGCGCTGCCCGCCGGGTTGAAACTGGCGTTCCGGGATTTCATGCGCGCGCTGCCGGATGCCCACCGGGATATTTATGACTCGGTCGAGCAAGGGTCCGGCGTTGGTTACCAGGACGCGACTCTCGATACCTACAAGGACATGATCGAGATGCGGGAAGCGGAACGGCGGGCGAACCGGCGGTAGGCGTTACGCCTCTGGCGGGGCTCGCCGCGGCCCGGAAGCGTCGCATGCCGGGCAGGGCAATCGCTTGAATGTGGCCGCGTGCCTCTCCCCGTCATGGCACGGCGCGACCGGGCCTTCGGAACCGGGGCCGGCGGTTCCGATCGCGAAGAAATCGCCGCGCGGGACCATCCGGTGCCTTTGGTCGCGAAATGTTGCCGCTCCGGATGGCCCGGTCGAGCCGTGCCATGACGGTGCAAGGCACAGCGGCGTCGTTCCTGCGATTGTCCTGGGAATGCCGGGTTCCGCGCATCGCCGCGATAAACCGGGCCGTGCTACGATCAGTCTGGCCTGGCGTCAGGGCGCCGCCGCGCGGTCGCGAATTTGACTCTCGAAGACATGAATCGCCACGCCGTCTGCGATCGTCAGCAATCGCCACCCGGGCTCCCGGTTCAAAACCGGGACGATCGGATGATCCTCCGCGAAGATCGACCACGCAATGCGATACTCCTGGGCCAACCGGCGCAAGGTTTCCAGATCGGGCGCTGTGGCGGTGCGGTACCGGCTTAGGAACGCGTCGCCGTAGAGGTCCGCGCGACTGTCGATGAACGGCCGGACGCCCTGAAAAATCAGCGCGCCGCCAAACGCGTAATCGTTTAACACCGGCTGCGATCGCAGCGAGTCCGGCACGCGCGCCAGCACCGCGGCGAAGGCGGCGCCGGTGCGCTCTGGCGGTAGCGGGATCGCGAATCGCAAGCCCAGTATCAGGATGGTACTGGCGAGCGCGCCCGCCAACCATGGCCGGACCGCGGTCAGCGGCCGCGCCATGCCGCGGCCAAGACTCTGGCCAAGCGGTTCCGCCAGCACCAGCGCGCCGACGAGCCCCAGCAGTTGTTCGTTACGAACATGCGACAAGGCGCCATGGATGAGACCAAGCAACATCAGCAACCGCAGGGGCGGCAGTGTCACCCGGCCCGACAGTCCCAAAGCTAGACCCGCGAGGATCATGAGTTCCAGCGGTTGCGGCCGGCTGAAATCGGTCGGCCGCCATTCCCCGATCCAGGCCAGGCTTTTCATCCCCAGCATCTGGAACGGAAACAGCAGGCCGCCCAGAAACTCTGGATTGAGCAGTGCCGCAACCCAGGCGGCGAGCGCGAAGCTGCCCCAATCGCGGATAACCCGGCGGCGATCCGCGCCGGGGTCGAACAGCGCTTCCACCCCAAACGCCGCGGGGAGAAGCAGGCCGAGCATGAAGCTGCCATGAAGATTGACCCAAAGGATCATCGCGGGCAGCAGCCAAAACGACGGCGCCGTCCGCCGTGACCGCGCGATCGCGAGGCCTGCGCACCACAGCACGAGGCACGGCCATGCCAGCACATGCGGCCGCGCCAGCAGCGACGGCGCCGCGTTGGCCAGCGCCACGGCGAGGCCCAGAACCGCGTAAAGCCCAGGCAGGAACAGGCGCAAATGGCGCAGAATTAATGCCGCGGTCAGCGCTGATGACGCGGCGGCCAGTCCCATGACACCGGCCATCCCGCCGGCGGCATAGGCGAGCGCCATCAGCGTTTCCGCCAGCCATTCATGCGCGAACCAGGGCCGATCCCCGGCGGTAAACGAAAACGGATCCGCCGCCGGTATGGCGCCATGGGCGAGGATCCATTCCCCCGTCCGGATTTGCCACAGCGTATCGCCATCGTTGAGAATTTGCGGCAGGAACAGAACGGCAGCGAAGACCAGCGCGAAGGTCAGCGCCTCTGCTGCCCACCGGTCCAGCCGGTCGATCGGCAGGCGGAGAGTCCAGGCGGGATTGGCCGGCGTAAGGGCGATCGGTCGCATGACCGTCCGTTACACCGCAAATCCCTGCGGAATGCTTACTTCGTTCTGGGCTTCAGGCGAGGGCAATCGCCTGAACTGCACGGCTGTGCCTCTTCCCGTCATGGCACGGCTGTGCCTGTCCCCGTCATGGCACGGCTGTGCCTGTCCCCGTCATGGCACGGC
>JAYWAX010000183.1:0-2234 GCA_043782125.1 Acetobacteraceae bacterium
GGAAGCCATCGTCGCGATCCGGGAACGCGTGACCTTCGATCGAAAGCTGATCGCGCGTTTGCCGAACCTGAAATTGATCGCGCTGGCCGGGCGCAACGCGACGACGATCGATTACACCGCCTGTACCGAGCACAATGTCCTGGTATCCCGCGGCAAGAGCAATGCGCCGCACGCGCCCGCTGAATTGACCGTGGCCTTGATGATGGCATCGCGCCGCAACATCGTAATTGAAACGGAACGAATGCGACTGGGCCAGTGGCCTTACACGCTGTCGCATCGCCTCAACGGTTCCACGCTGGGTATTTTTGGGTTGGGGAACATCGGCTCGCTGGTCGCGCGCGCAGGCACGGGTCTGGGGATGAAAATCCTGGTCTGGGGGCAGGAAACCTCGGCGAAACGCGCGGCGGAGGCGGGGTACGCGGTCGCCGCAAGCAAGGCGGCGTTGTTCGAACAATCGGACGTGCTGTCGCTGCATGTGCGGTTACGCCCGGATACGGCGGGCATCGTCGGGCCGGCCGAGCTGGCGCGGATGAAGCCGACGGCGCTGATCCTGAACACGTCGCGGGCGGAACTGATCGCGCCGGGCGCCCTGCTGGCGGCGTTGCAGGCCGGACGTCCGGGTTACGCGGCGGTCGATGTTTACGAACAAGAACCGATCTTACACGGCGATCATCCGTTCCTGTCGATGCCCAATGTCATCTGCACGCCGCATCTCGGTTGGGCCGAATGGGAGAATTTCGACCTGTACTACAGCGAGGCATTCGACCAGATCGTGGCTTACACGAAAGGCGAAGACATGCGCCTCGCGAACCCGGAGGTGAAATCGCGCTGATGGATTCCGACCTGATCGCCTACTCGCCGATCGCGCAACGGCCGGTGCTGCGCTGGCCCAATGGTGCGCGGGTCGCGCTGTGGATTGTGCCGAATATCGAGCATTACGAGTATCTGCCGAAATTCGTCCGCACCCGCGATCCCTGGCCGCGCTCGCCGCATCCGGATGTTCTGGGCTATTCGCAGCGGGATTATGGCAACCGTGTCGGCCTGTGGCGATTTTTCGATCTGTCGGATGCGCTGGGGCTGCGCTGCACGGTCAGTCTGAACATGACCGTCATCCAGCATTACCCGGCGATCCTGGAGGCGATGGAAAAGCGTAAATGGGAGCTGATGTCGCACGGTATTTATAACACGCGGTATCACTGGGATTTTTCGCAGGAGGAAGAACGGGCGGCGATGCTGGAAAGCCGCGATATTCATCGAAAACTGACGGGCCGCGAGCAGAAAGGGTGGTTCAGCCCAGCGATAACGAACACGCTGAATACGTTCGATTTGGCGGCGGAATGCGGGTTCGATTACACCGCCGATCTGTATCACGACGATCAACCGTTTCCGCTGAAGGTCAAGACCGGGAAGTTGCTGTCGGTGCCGTATACCATCGATCTGAACGACGTCATCGTGCATCGCCGCGGCGAAGAGGCGGAGGACTTCGCGCGCCAGATTCGCGACCATTTCGACACGGTTTACGCCGAGGGCGCGGAACAAGGGCGGGTTATGTGCGTGGCGCTGCATCCGTTCTGGGTGGGCCAGCCGCACCGGCTCCGCGCGATCCGCGAAGCGTTCGAATATATCCTGTCGCATGGCGGAGTCTGGCAGACCACGGGCGAGGAGATCGCCAGTTGGTACAACGCCAATTATTTGCCGCTGATGGAATCGCATCTGGCCGCGCGGGAGGCCGCCAATGGCTGAATTTGTGCCCGGCAAAATCCCGCCGGTGGGGGAACGGCGCGAAGTTGGCATGGATCACGCGCATTATCCATTCCGGACGCTGCCGGACGCGCCGGTCTTCGCGTGGCCGGATGGCGCGCGGATCGCGTTTACCGTGACCCTGGTGCTGGATCATTGGGAACTCGATCCGCCGCGCGACGAAAGTCCGGACCCGCGGATTGTCTCGCCATTGGGAAAATTCCACCCGGATTGGTTGACCTGGAGTCATCGGCTGTACGGCGCACGGGTCGGGATTTTCCGGATTTTGGAGGTGCTGGACCGGTTCGGGATCAAACCGAGCGTCGCCCTGGGGACCGCGGCCGCGAAACGATATCCGGAGTTGGTCGATGCGTTGCTGCGCCGCGACGCGTGTTTCATGGCGCATGGCGACTTCGCGTCGCGGCGATTAACCAGCCGGACGCCGGACGAGCCGAACCGGATCGCCGCCGCGCGGGACGCATTGGCCGCAATCG
>JAYWAX010000184.1:0-6245 GCA_043782125.1 Acetobacteraceae bacterium
GCCTCGGCCGCGTTGTTCACCATCGGGCAGATCACGCCCCAGGCACCGCCATCGAGCGCCTTGCCGATAATCCCCGGCTCATTCCACGGCACCCGCACCAGCGGCGTGATCGGGTGTTTGTCCATCGCCTGGAAGCAATGCACCATCGACTGGTAGTCCTGAACGCCATGCTGCATATCGACGGTCACGCTGTCCCAGCCACACTGCGCCATGACCTCGGCCGAAAAGCCGGAGGGGATCGCCAGCCAGCCATTCAGGCAGCCTTTGCCCGCGTCGAGACGCGCTTTGAGTTGATTTGTCATAAGAACGGTTCCCCCGTTGTCGAAGAGGGCCGCACGCTAAGCGCGGGGCCCGAACCCGTCAACGCGCGAACCGGGCGCACGCGATCCAAGGCAATCGCCTGAACGGCACCGCAGCGCCTCCTCCCGTCATGGCACGGCTCGACCGGGCCATCCGGCGCGGTACCGCCGCGCGAGCAAGGGCACCCGATGGTCCCTCGCGGCGATTTCTTCGCGAACGGAGCCGCCGTGCTGCCACCGATGGCCCGGTCGAGCCGTGCCATGACGGTGAAAGGCGCGCGATCCCCTCCGGCTTGCGTCCCGGCCGTTGTTCGGCCAAACCACGCGGCTGAACAAACCGATCCAGGAGAGGGTGCCATGTCCGGTTCCGCGCCACGCACGCTGTTTGATAAGATCTGGGACAGCCACGTCGTGGAACGTCTCCCGGACGGGACCTGCATCCTTTATATCGACCGCCACCTCGTCCACGAGGTCACCAGCCCGCAAGCCTTCGAAGGCCTGCGTTTGGCGGGCCGCAAGCTGCGCCGTCCAGACCTGACCATCGCTGTGGCGGACCATAACATCCCCACCAAAGGGCCGCGAACGGCCAACGAAATCCAGGAAGAGGACAGCCGCATCCAGGTGCAAACCCTGGAAGCCAACGTCAAGGCGTTCGGGGTTCCCTACATTCCGATCATGGATGTCCGCCAAGGCATCGTCCACATCATCGGCCCGGAACTCGGCCTGAGCCTGCCCGGCACCACCATTGTTTGCGGCGACAGCCACACCTCCACCCACGGCGCTCTCGGCGCCCTGGCGTTCGGCATCGGCACGTCCGAGGTCGAACATGTGATGGCCACCCAAACCCTGCTCCAATCCCCCGCCAAAAACCTCCGCATCGACGTCTCCGGCACCCTGGGTCTTGGCTGCTCGGCGAAGGACGTCGTGCTGGCGATCATCGGCAAGATCACGACGGCGGGCGGCACCGGCCATGTCATCGAATACACCGGCGACACCATTCGTGCGCTGGACATGGCGGGCCGCATGACCGTGTCCAACATGTCGATCGAGGCCGGTGCGAAAGCCGGCCTGATCGCGCCCGACCAGACCACCTTCGATTACATCCGGGGACGCGAATACGCCCCGAAAGGCGAGGATTTCGATCGCGCGATGGCCTGGTGGAAGACCCTGCCCACCGACGCGGGTGCCCGCTATGACACCGAAGTCTTCCTGACCGCAGCCGAAATCGCGCCCATGGTCACCTGGGGCACCACCCCCGGTCAGGTGATCCCGGTGACCGGCATCGTGCCGAACCCGATGGACGAACCCGATGCGGGCAAACGCGCCCAGTTGCAACGGATGATGGAGTATATGGCGCTGACGCCGGGCCAGCGCATGACCGATGTCGCCGTGGACGTGATCTTCATCGGCTCCTGCACCAACGGCCGGATCGAAGACATCCGCGCCGCCGCGCACGTGGCCAAAGGACGGAAAGTCGCCGCGGGCGTCCAGGCAATGGTCGTGCCCGGCTCCGGTCAGGTAAAAAAACAAGCCGAGGACGAAGGCCTGGATCGCATCCTGCTCGAAGCCGGCTTCGAATGGCGCGATCCCTGCTGCTCTATGTGTCTGGGCATGAACCCGGACAAGCTGACGCCGGGTCAGCGCTGCGCCAGCACCTCGAACCGCAATTTCGAGGGACGGCAAGGCATCGGCGGGCGCACTCATCTGGTGTCGCCCGCGATGGCGGCCGCCGCGGCGGTCACCGGTAAATTCACCGACGTGCGGCAAATGGGCTGAGCGGGAGGAAACCGACATGGACAAGTTCATAACGCTGACCGGCATCGCGGCGCCGCTGCCGATGCAAAACATCGACACCGATAAAGTCATTCCGGCGCGCTTTCTGAAAACCATCAAGCGCACCGGCCTTGGCGTCCATCTGTTCGACTCGATGCGGTACAACAAAGATGGAACCGAAAATCCTGACTTCGTGCTGAACCGGGAACCGTTTCGAAAGGCGGAAATCCTCATCGCGCACGAAAATTTCGGCTGCGGTTCCTCCCGCGAACATGCACCCTGGGCTTTGTTGGATTTCGGTATTCGTTGCATTATCGCGCCGGATTTCGCGGATATCTTTTTCAACAACAGCTTTAAAAACGGCATGCTGCCCGTGCGCCTGCCACGCGCTGTCTGCGATCAACTGATCGAGGACAGCAAACTCGGCGGCAATGCCCGCGTCACCATCGACCTGGAACGCCAGGTCGTGGTGCGCCCGAACGGCGAGGAAATTCACTTTGAAATCGATGCGTTTCGAAAAAACCTGCTGCTGAACGGATTGGACGATATCGGACAGACGCTGCAACACGGCGCGGCGATCGACAGTTACGAAGCCGGTAAGAAACAGAGCCAGCCCTGGCTGCCCACGATCGCCGCCTGATAAAACCCGGCCTTCAAAAAACCGGCCTGAACGAACCCTGGCTGAGAGAACCCAGGCCGAAAGAACAAGGATACCGACGCATGGCCGCCAATAAGAACCTGCTCATCCTCCCGGGCGACGGAATCGGCCCCGAAGTGATGCGCGAAGTCCGGCGCATCATCGATTGGATGGATCGCCGCCGCATGGTCACCTTCAACGTGACCGAGGACCTCGTTGGTGGCGCCGCCATCGATGCCCGCAAAACCCCGATCGCCGATTCCACGATGCAGGCGGCCAAAGACGCCGACGCCATCTTGTTCGGCTCCGTGGGCGGACCGAAATGGGATGCACTTGGCTTCGACATGCGGCCGGAAATCGCGATCCTGCGGTTGCGTAAGGAACTCGACATCTTCGCCAATCTACGGCCCGCGATCGTGTTCGACCCGCTGGTCGATGCCTCCACCCTGAAAGCCGACATCATTCGCGGCCTCGACCTGATGATCGTGCGCGAAAGCACTGGCGGGATTTATTTCGGGGAGCCACGCGGGGTGGAAACCTTGCCGGATGGCACCAGGCGCGGCATCAATACCGAAGTTTATACCACGCCGGAAATCGAGCGCGTCGCCCGCGTGGCGTTCGAGCTTGCCCGCAAGCGCCAGAACAAATTGTGCAGCGTGGAAAAAGCCAACGTGATGGAATCGGGCCTGCTGTGGCGCGAGACCGTAGCCGCGCTCGGCAAGGCCGAGTACCCAGACGTGGCGCTGTCGCACATGTACGCCGATAATTGCGCCATGCAGCTGGTGCGCAATCCGCGCCAGTTCGATGTCATCGTCACCGGCAATCTGTTCGGCGACATCCTTTCCGATCTGGCGTCCATGCTGACCGGCAGCCTCGGCATGCTGCCCTCGGCCACCTTGGGCGCCCCGGATGCCGCCGGCCGCCGCCACGCGTTGTATGAGCCGATCCACGGCAGCGCGCCGGATATCGCGGGCATGGGCCTCGCCAACCCAATGGCGCAAATGCTGAGCTTTGCCATGCTGCTGCGCTATTCGTTCGACATGCAGGAAGATGCGCAGCTGATCGAGCAGGCGTGCACCAACGTCCTGGCCAGCGGCCTGCGCACCCAGGACGTGATGGCGCCCGGCTGCGCCAAGGTCAGCACGTCGGTAATGGGCGAAGCCGTGCTGCGCGAATTGGACAAGCTTGCCAGCTAATTATCGACTTGCCGATCGGGGTCAGTTCCGTTACACCCCGCCGGCGCTGCACCCGTAGCTCAATTGGATAGAGCACCAGACTACGAATCTGGGGGTTGGAAGTTCGAGTCTTTCCGGGTGCGCCATTTTTCGGAGCGTTAAGGTACTTTGTGTTGCCCGCCGGGATCTTCGGCGGGCTTTCTTGCGTGCCCTGCCGGCCGGCGAAATTCATCCCGCGGCGACCTTGTGGACCGTGCTGACATGCAGCTATCGTCCGCCCGAGACGCCATAACGGGCAGGCCCGCGGACAATGTCGGCCGAATAACGAACCGCCTGAAGGCGGCCACCCGTCCGCGCCGGGCAAAGGGAAACGCCATGAACAGCACGCCGCTCAACCGGATCACTGACGACGACCGCGCCCTCTTCGCCGCCGACGGCGCGGTCTGCCTGCGTGGCATGTTCGACCAGGACTGGATCGCCCGCATGGGCATTGCGGTCAACCGGGTGATGGACGCCGAACACGCGCTGGCCCGCAAGCGCGAGGTCACCGCAGCCCTTGGCGGCACATCCGGCCGCTTCCATATCAGCAGCTTCGTCTGGCGCTGGGACGAGGATTTCCGCGACTGGGTGCTGAACTCGCCCTGTGCCGCCATTGCCGCCGAACTCATGGACGCGGATGAGGTGCGGGTGTTCTACGACCAGTTGTTCGTCAAGGAACCCAATACGGTGGAGATGACCGACTGGCACCAGGACCTGCCATTCTGGCCGCTTGCCGGCAATGACGTGCTGTCGGTCTGGGTGGCGCTGACCGATGTCGGCCCTGACAACAGCGCGTTGGAATACATTGCCGGGTCCCACAAATGGGGCAAGTTCTATGCCGCAGCGATCCCGGACAAGGACCCCAACTTCACGTCCGATCTCGAAGCCTGCCCCAACTTCTCCGAACGCCGTGCCGACACGGCCCTGCGCTTCCTGTCCTGGACCATGAAAGCCGGGGATTGCATCGTGCATCATCCGCTGACGGTTCACGGCGCCGAGGGCAACTTTTCCCCCCGGCGCCGCCGCATGGCGATCTCGACGCGCTACATGGGCCGCGATGTCCGTTGGGACCCCCGCCCCGCCACCATGGCGGTCACGGGCAACCCGCAACTCCTCGCCGGCAGCCCGCTTTTGGATGACACCTGCTTCCCGGTCGCCTGGCGTCGCGCCGCCTGAACACCAACAAAGCAAACACTGGAAACGCCCCCATGAAACGCCGCACTCTGCTCACCATCGCTGCCGGCCTGCCTGCTGCCGGTCTCGCGCGCCGCGCTTATGCCGACGAACACCTCAAATGGTCGGTCTTTACCCCGGACACCGAGGTTACTTTCCGCACCGTCATGAAGCCCTACGCCGAGACCGTGCAGAAAGAGACCAACAACGCTGTCATCTTCGACATGTTCCCCAACGGCGCGCTGGGCCGCAATCCCGGCCAGCAGCCGCAAATGGCGCTCGACGGCGTGGCTGACATCGCCTGGATCGTGCCATCCTACACGCCGGGCCGCTTCCCTGACACTGAGGTTTTTGAGTTGCCGGGCCAGTTCCGCGACCTCAAGGAAGGCACCGATGTCGCCACAGGCATGAATGCCCGCGGTGTGTTTAATGATTACAAGGACTTTGTCGTCCTCGGCTTCTTCTGCACCGCGCCCTATTCCATTCACACCAACTTCCCGGTCACCACGGTCGCCGACCTGCGCGGCAAAACCATCCGCGCTTCCTCGGCCAACGAAAGTGCGGCGATCCGCGCGTTGGGCGCGGTCCCGATCGGCATGCCGGTGACCGAAATCCCCGAAGCGATCAGCCGCCGCACCATCAGCGGCACAACGTCGCACATGTCGCCATTCTTCGATTTCGGGCTGGATCGTGTCACCAACAATCACTTCTTCATTGGCCTCGGGGTTGTGCCGCTGCTGATCGTGATGAACCGCAAGAAGTTCGAGAGCCTGCCCAAAGACGTGCAGGCGGTAATGCTCAAGCACGCCGGCCAGCCGCTCGCCGATAAATGGTCTGCCTCCATCACCGCATACAACAGTGAGATGCTGGCTAAGCTCAAGGCCGATCCCAAGCAGCGCATTGTGATCCCATCGGCCACGGAACTCGCCGCCGCGCAGGCAGCCTTCAACCCCATGCGTGACGCATGGGTCGCCGCCAGCGCGCGTCACAAGGAACTGAAAGCCGACCTCGACGCCGAACTCGCCCGGGTTCGCGCCAAGGCATGATCGTCCGCATCGACGCGGCCGCGCGCGGTCTGGCGCGCGGCCTCGCCGCAATCGGCCTCGGCGCTTTGTTAATCTTCGCCGCCACCACCATTGCCGACGGGCT
>JAYWAX010000185.1:0-6237 GCA_043782125.1 Acetobacteraceae bacterium
ATCGGCGGAATTAACCGCCGCCACTCGGCGCGCGGTTGAAACGCTGCAAATTGAAGCTTGTGTTCGCGCATCCCGCGCCAGTCAGCACGATACGCGATACGTTTTTGTCGCGCGAACCGGACACGGTACCCGAAGGCCCGCTCCCCGACACTGAGGAAAGCGTGGCCACGACCTTGCCGTCCGTCCCCATCGTTCCCCGGACGGTGCTAACGCCACTCATATCGGTGTAAAAGGCGACACCGTTGATATTCGAGGCGACTCCTTCGGGTATCGGAAGGATATGCCATTCGATTGTCGGGCACCCCGCGACACTGCTGGGTGTACGGCCGCCGGAATAGACGGTTTGCGCGGACGCGACGGGCGCGTGGACCATGCCGATCGAGGCGATGGCGAGCGCGGCGATGGCGGCGGAGCTGAACGATGTTCGCATGTCATGTTCCTTTGAACGATAGAGGCCGATCGTATTGTTGGGCCGCGGGGTCGCGAGACACTGGCGGCTTCCGGAGTTGTGGCGCGGCGAACCTGTGCGGCCAGGCCGCGCCAATTCATCCGCCGTGTCTTAGTCGCCGCCGCCGGATGGCCGCCAGCGTTGCAGGTCCAGGGTCGCGTTCGCGCACCCGTTCCCGGTCAGAACGACTTTTGTCGCACCGGCGGTGTGGGTCCCGGTCACGGCGCCGGCTGGGCCGTTGCCGGACACCGATACCAGCGTGGCGCCGACCATCCCACTCGGGGCGACGGTCCCGCGGATGATGCTGATCCCGCTCATGTCCGAATAATAGGCAATCCCGTTGACGTTCGTGGCGACGCCAACCGGCATCGGCAGAAGGTGCCATTCAACCGTCGGGCAGGTCGGCTGGCTGGCGACAGAGCGGCCGCCGTAATAATCGTTGGTCGGGACGTCCTGGGCGCGGGCGCTTTGGGCGCCCATCAGACCGATCGCTGTCACGATCGAAAAAGCCGTTGTCGCGAGGCGCGTTGATTTTCTCATGTCCTGTTTCCTTTCTGTCGCCAGGTGGTCAGTGCGGGAAATCGCGCTGTGCGGGCGGCGCCGCCGTGCGTGTCTTTCCAGTATCGAGATTTCCGTATGCGGTATTTTTTAAACGCGTGTCATTGACGCGGATCAAGAATCAGGCGCTTTCCGCCGCCCGTAAAAGGCCACCGCACCACCTCGCCGGCGAACAGAGCCCACCAAACGATCGCCGGTTGCAGCGCGAGGCGCGGTGCATGGTACCACCAGCCCCATCCACCTTGCCCGCCACCGAGGTTGTCGATGGCGTGCTTGATGTTCGCTGGAAAAACGCAGACGGCGTAAGCTGCGAGGGCGATCCCCGACGCTTGTCTCAGGCTGCGGGTTACAAGGCCCAGGGCGCCGGCGATTTCGCAAAGGCCAGTGGCCATGACGGTGAATTCCGGAAACGGCACCCAGCCAGGCACGACGCGCAGAAACGTGCCTGGCAAGGTCAGGTGCGCCACGCCCGCGGTCAGATAGAAGCAGACCAGTGCTGCGCGCGCCGCGGTCCGGCCGGGGACTGTTTCCTTTGGCATCGGGGCGTCTCCATGTTCACAGTTGATACGGCGGGGTTCTGGATTTGGATCGCGCGCGGCGGTATCTTCGAAGAAATCGCCTGTGCCACCAGATGCGATCGCTCCGCGAGGGCTGGATCGCGACCCGAGGGGAAGGAACCCGTATGACCCCGTTTCGATTCGACGGACGCCGCGTGGTTGTCGCCGGCGGCAGCCGCGGCATTGGCCGCGCCATCGCGCTGGCCTTCGCCGAAGCTGGCGCCGCCGTTTCCATCTGCGCGCGCGGCGCCGAAGCGCTGGACGCAACCCGAGCCAACATCGCCGCGTTCGGTGGCACGGCCCATGCCGCGTCCTGCGATCTGTCGGACCCCGGCGCCATCGCCCGTTATATTCCGGCGGCGGCAGCGGCCATGGGGGGCATCGATATTCTTATTAACAACGCCACCGGCTATGGCCGCGCCGACGACGAGGCGAGCTGGGAGGCCAGTCTGAACGTCGATCTGCTGGCGGTGGTCCGGGCCTCGCGTGCGGCGTTGCCGTATTTGGAAACATCGGACGCGGCGGCGATCGTCAATATCGCCTCGGGCGCCGGGATCAATCCGGCGGTGCGGAACGCGGCGTATGGCGCGTCGAAGGCGGCGGTCATTCATTACACAAAGACTCAGGCCGCGACGTTGATGAAGAAGGGGATCCGGGTGAACTGCGTCGCGCCAGGGTCGATTGAGTTCCCGGGCGGGTCGTGGGAGCAGCGCAAATCCGACGCGCCGGAGCTTTACAACCGCATCCTGAACGCGATTCCGGCAGGGCGTCTGGGGCGGCCCGAGGATGTGGCGCCGGTGGTGCTGTTCTTTGCGTCTCCACTGGCGGGGTGGGTGACGGCGCAGGTCGTGCAGGTGAACGGCGGCCAGGGGTTCGGGCGGTAGGGGTGGCCATGTCCGGGCTGGCGCTGCCGGCGGCGGTCGGTCTCGACCATGTCGGGATCGCCGTTCCCGACCTCGACGCGGCCGCCGCCGAGTTCGCGGCGCTGGGGTTTCAGGTCACGCCGCGCGCGCTTCATGCCGGGGGGCGCACCGCCAACCGCTGCGTCATGCTGCGCGATGGCGGCTATCTGGAGTTGATGGGGATCGTTCCGGGCCATCGCAGCGCGACGTTGGAACGGTTTCTCGCCCATGGACCGGGAGCGCACAGCCTGGCGATGGAGGTCTCGGACGAGCAGGCCGCCGCCGCCCGTCTCCGCCGCGCCGGGTTCGACGCAACCCAGCCTGCGACGTCGGAACGTGATTCGGGGTTCGATGGCCGCGCCGTCCACTTCTCTCTGGTCATGCCGCCCGACCCGCCGGAGGGGCGGGCGTTTCTGATCCGGCATCTGACCCGCGAACTTCTTTGGCGGTCCGAAACCACGGCGCATCCGAACGGCGCGCTGGCGCTGCGGGAAGCCGTGTATGCGGTGGACGCTCCGGCTGTGACCACCGCGTTTCTGTCGCGCGTCTCCGGGTGTGCCGCCGAACCGGATCCACTGGGCGGATACCGTATTCCTCTTGGCCGGGGACACATCCGCGTCCTGCCGCGCACGGCGGCGGCGGCTTTGTTTCCTGGCGCCGCCTGGGCAGGTGCGCCGATCGCCGGTCTGACGCTGACGGCCGAGGCCGGAGCCGACGCCGTGGTTCGCGCCGCCGGTGTCTCGCTCCGGTTCGCCGCCCCATAAGCTCAGGATTTCCTCGACGTGGTGCCGCCGTGTTACTGTGCGGCCGCCGCGTCAGTCACCCGGGAGACGACCATGAGTACCGATACGGACCAGGGGCCAGGGAACCGCGTGCTGTATGCGATCGTTGGGTTGCTGGTAGCGGTCATGCTTCTGGGGACAGGCGCTTACATGTTCCTGGCCGGGGGCGGGCAACCCGTCGCGATGGCGGTCGGCGGGCCGTTCTCCTTGATCGATGGCGACGGCAAGCCGGTGACCGACCAGACCTGGCGCGGCAAGTACATGCTGGTTTATTTCGGGTACACGTTTTGTCCCGATGTCTGCCCGGCGACGCTGAACAACGTGGCGGACGCGCTGGATAAAATCGGACCGAAGGCGGACCGCCTGCAACCGTTGTTCGTCACGATCGACCCGAAGCGCGATCTTCCCGCCGTGGTGAAGCAATACGCGGCCGCGTTCGGTCCGCGGATGATCGGACTGACCGGCTCGGCGGACCAGGTCGCGGCCGCCGCGCGAGCCTATCGCGTTTACTACACCGAGCACCGGACGGGCACGGGACCGGACGATTACACAATGGATCATAGCTCCGTGCTGTATTTGATGGGGCCGGACGGACGGTTTCTGGCACCCATTCGCGCGGACCAGTCGGGTGCGGAGATCGCGGCGGTGCTGGCGAAGCTGATTTCCTGATGCCGGGCCCGGGATGGCGCGGCGCCGCGGAGGAAGCTAGGGTCGGATCATCGGACGATTGAACCTAAGGAGTGCCGCGTGCCCTTGGACGATTCCGGCGGCCGGCCAGGACGGCGCCCAGCTCGCAATGCGTTGGGCGGCCTGTTGGCTCCCTGTTCCACCGAACCGATGACGGGCTTCTTTCGCGACGGCTGCTGCAATACCAGCCCCGAGGATGTAGGCAGTCATACGGTCTGCGCAGTGATGACCGTGGCGTTTCTGGCGTTCAGCAAGGCGGCGGGGAACGATCTGTCGACGCCGATGCCACAATTTGGATTCGCGGGGTTAAAGCCGGGCGATCGCTGGTGCCTTTGTGCGCCAAGATGGCAGGAGGCGTTGGAAGCCGGTGCCGCCCCTGGCGTGGTGCTGCGGGCGACCGAGGAAGGCGCGTTGCAGCATTGCGCATTGGCCGATCTGGTCCGTTTCGCAGTCGATCTGACGTAACCGCGCGCCCCCTTCCAACGTCGAGGCCGGACGTCGATTGGGTGTGCCACAGGTCGATCTTTCGGACAGCCGGGACTATTTCAACCCGGTCAGCTTGTTCCATTCCCGCACATAAGCCGCGTGGGTCGCCTGGAACGCGGTCCAGTCTTCCGGAAATAACAGTTTAAAGTTCGCGATCGGCTCGCCGCCTGGGGGAGGGGGGACGTCCGATCTGGGCGAGTGATAGTACAGCGCCGCCACCGCGGCGGTTTGGCCGGGCACACCCAGAAACCAGTCCATGAAAAGACGGGCGGCCTCTGGGTGGGGCGCTTCGGCGACCAGGCCGTAGGGTTGCGGCGTCGCGACCAGGCCTTCTGGCGGGATCACGAACGCGACCGGCGCGCCTTTGGCTTTCATGATCAGATAGCCGGAGTATTGCGCGGTCATCACGACCTTGTCCTGCCCGCTGACCAGCCGGTCGAACTGCTGCACATAGGAATCGAACGCGCGCGGCTTCAGCTCCGCGAATTTTTCCCAGTAACCAGGTCCGTGCAATTGGCGGATCACGTGCCAGGTTACGTGTTGCAGGCCGGAAATGGTGACTTTGACCGAAATGTCGTTGGCCCATTTCGGATTGAGCAGATCGAGATAGGTTTTCGGCGCCTCGGCGGCGGTGACGAGGCCGGGATTATAGGCGATGCCGGCCACCACGACAGCGCCCCAGGTCCAGAACCCTTCCGGCTTGCTCATATATTCCGGCTTATAAGCCGCGAGTTCTGGCGAGATGTAATGCATGTACCCGCCGCGCTTCTGGAAATCCGCCGCGAAGCTGACGTCGGAAATCTGTACCATGTCCGGCGAGAAAATCCGGCCCTGACGTTCCGCGAGCAGCTTGGCATACAATGCGCCGGCTTGCAGGCGCAGGAACCCGGTCCGGATTTTCGGAAAGGCCGCGTGGAAGGCGGCCAGCAGCTTTTGCTGCGCGACCTCCGGGTCGGTCGAATAGATCAGGAATTCGCCTTCCTGCTCGGCTTTTTCGACGTTGGCGCAGGTCTTGAAACCGTCCATTTGGCGCGGATTGGGACAACTCGCATCCGCCGCCCATGCGCCCTGCGCGATTGCCATCGCTGCGCAGACGGCGCCAAGCCACGATCGAAGGCGCATGCCCGTTTCTCCCCGGTTGTTCGTGCCCCCGAGTAGATAGGTCTGGGCTGCGCGGAGCAAGCTGTCCCTGCGGCACTCGTGGACATCCCGCTTGCCCGTTTCGCGCGTCCGGGTCAGTGTCCAGTCCCATCGAGATCGAACTCGTTCATGCCGAACAGGGAAACCGTCCATGACATCGTTGCCCATCTCCGCCGACTCGCACATCACCGAACCGCCGGATTGCTATCGTGCCCATATCGATCCAAAATTCCGGGATCGCGCGCCGCATATCGTCAGCGATGCCCGGTACGGCGATATCTATGTCGTCGAAGGGATGAAAACGACGATTCCGATGGGCCTCGTGGCGGGGGCTGGGCTCGATCCGTCGCAACTGCGCAAAGAAGGCGCGAAATTCGAGGAACTGCACCGCGGCGGCTGGGATGCGACTGTGCGCCTCGCCGATCAGGATCGCGACGGGGTCGGCGCGGAGATCATCTATCCCACCGTGGGCATGGTGCTCTGCAACCATACCGACCTGGAATACAAAGCGGTCTGTTTCGAGGCGTATAATCGCTGGCTCGCCGAATATGTCTCGCACGCCCCGGACCGGTTGATCGGCATGGGGCAGACGGCGATCCGCACGGTGAAGGACGGGGTCGCGGATTTCGAGCGAATCAAGGCGATGGGGTTCAAGGGCGTGATGATGCCGGGGATGC
>JAYWAX010000186.1:0-2229 GCA_043782125.1 Acetobacteraceae bacterium
CGTCATCACCTGGGCGGAAAACACCCGCATCTTCGGCGATGTCGGCTTCGCCTTCCGCCTGACCTTCATGAACAAGTGCGACGAGGCCGAACGTTCCACAGTCGCCGAGTACTATCAACGCTGCTTTAACGAAGACATCCCCTCGGGCGGGTTCACGACCCGCAAGTTCGCTTAAGACCACCAGGGGAGCGGCAAGTCGATGAGCGGGACGGCAACGAAAGACAACGCGCGCGCCGAGGACTTCAAGCGCGCCACCGCCGGCGTGCTGCGCGCGATCGCCGAGCAGGCAGACGTGCAGGTCGCGTTCCAACCGGGACCCTCCGGGGTTTCGGGCAAGCGCGCGCGCCTGCCGCTGCCAACGCGTGCGCTTCCGCCCGCGGAAATGGCGCGGCTGCGCGGGCAGTCCGACGCGCTCGCGCTGCGGTTACGCCATCACGACGACCGCGTTCATGCCGCGCGCATGCCCGCGCGCCGGGAGGCGAAAGACGCCTATGACGCGCTGGAGCAGGTGCGCGTGGAAGTCATCGGCGCACAGCACATGGAAGGCGTCAAAGGCAACCTGCGCGCGAAGCTCGCCGAGGAGTGCGAGCAGGAAGGCTACGACCGCATGACGCGGAAGGACCAGTTGCCGATCGACAAGGCGCTGGCCCTGGTGACGCGCGAACGGCTGAGCGGCGAACCGGTGCCGGACTCTGCGCAACGCATCCTGGCGATGTGGCGCGATTCGCTGGGCGAAGGCGCCGAGGCCGCGATCACGGAAATGATCGAGGCGCGGCAGAACCAATCCCAGTTCGCCCGGGCGGCCCGCAAACTTCTCGCCGCGCTGGACCTGGCCGAGGCCGAGGTCGAGTCGGAGCCCGACGATAACAGCGACGACGGCGAAGACGGCGGCGAACAATCCGGGCAGCAGGAAAACTCCGAACAGGGCGAAGGCCAGTCGGAATCCGAATCCGAATCCATGTTGGGCGCCAATCCCGAGGAAATGGAAGGCGAAGCGGCCGACGACGATGGCACCGAGTCGGACGATGAAGCCGCTGTCGCAGAGGGCGACGATCGTCCCGGCGGACCGCAGCCGCGCCGCGATCGTGGCGGGCCGGACGCGGAAGGCGCCTATCGCGCCTATACCCGCGCCCATGACGAGGAAGTCAACGCCGAGGAACTTTGCGACGCCGACGAACTCGCGCGCCTGCGCCAGCAACTGGATCAGCAGTTGCAGCATTTACAGGGCGTGATCTCGAAACTCGCGAACCGGTTGCAGCGGAAACTGCTGGCGCAGCAAACCCGCGCCTGGGAGTTCGACCTGGACGAGGGCATGCTCGACGCGGGCCGGTTGTCCCGGGTGGTGATCAATCCGTTGCTGGCGCTGTCGTATAAGAAGGAACTCGACATGGAGTTCCGCGACACGGTGGTGTCGTTGCTGATCGACAATTCTGGGTCGATGCGCGGACGGCCGATCACGGTGGCGGCGATGTGCGGCGATATTCTGGCGCGCACGCTGGAACGTTGCGCGGTGAAGGTGGAAGTACTGGGGTTCACGACGCGCGCCTGGAAGGGCGGGCAGAGCCGGGAGAAGTGGGTGCAGGATGGCAAGCCGCGCAATCCCGGACGTCTGAACGATTTGCGGCACATTGTTTACAAAGCCGCCGACGCGCCTTGGCGCAGGGCTCGGAAAAATCTGGGTTTGATGCTGCGCGAGGGCCTGCTGAAGGAAAACATCGACGGCGAGGCGTTGCTGTGGGCGTATCGCCGCCTGCTGGTGCGGCCGGAACATCGGCGCATCCTGATGGTGATTTCGGACGGCGCGCCGGTCGATGATTCGACTCTGTCGGTGAACCCGGGAAATTTCCTGGAAAAGCACCTGCGCGAGGTGATCCGCGACATCGAACATCGCGATCAGGTCGAGTTGATCGCGATCGGCATCGGCCACGACGTGACCCGGTATTACCGCCGCGCCGTGACCATCGTCGATGCCGAGGAACTTGGCGGCACGATGATGAAGAAACTCACCGAGTTGTTCGATGAGGACGCCCAGGCGGCATGGGCGAGAACGTCGGCGGAGCGGTCGGCGGTGGTGGCTTAAACATGCTACTGGCCACGCCTCGGTAGCCCGAAGCGTGGCCAGCACCTGACAAACCCCTCCGGTAAAAGCCATACCCACCGTCCAGCCTGTTCATCCCGCCACTGCCACACAGGCTACGGGGATCGGCATGCCTGTTGTGGCTTCGTCCG
>JAYWAX010000187.1:0-6230 GCA_043782125.1 Acetobacteraceae bacterium
TTCGTCGGCGTCGCGTTCGTCGCGCTGCTGGTCTGGTTCTTTGGCCCCTTCCTGCCCTTCCTCGAATCCTGGATCCCGCGCGCCGCGATCGTCGGTGTCATGGTGCTGGTCTGGGCGATCGTGAATTTCCTGCTCGACCTTGGCCGGAAGAAGAACGAAGACGCGCTGGTCGCGGGGGTCACCGCCACGGCGGCGGACCCCGGCCTCGCCGCCTCCGCCGAGGAAGTCGCGGCGATACGCGACAAGCTGACGACGGCGCTGACGTTGCTGAAGAAAGCGTCGAAGTCGCGCGGCTACCTGTACGAACAGCCCTGGTTCGCGATCATCGGCCCGCCGGGCGCCGGTAAGACGACGGCGCTGCTGAACGCGGGCCTGACCTTCCCGCTGGCGGCCGAAATGGGCCAGGGTCCGATTGCCGGTGTCGGCGGCACGCGCATGTGCGAGTGGATGTTCACCGACGACGCCGTGCTGATCGATACCGCCGGACGCTACGCCACCCAGGACAGCAACGCGTCCGTCGATAAGGCCGGATGGGATGCCTTCCTTGGCCTGTTGAAACGAACCCGTCCGCGCCAGCCGCTGAACGGCGTGATCGTGGCCATCGCCATGACCGACATCGCCGCCGCGCCCGCCAACGAACGTCTGGGCCATGCCCGCGCGATCCGTCAGCGCGTCAAGGAATTGTCGGACCAGCTTGGCGTGCGCATGCCGGTTTATGCGATGTTCACCAAGGCCGACCTCGTGGCCGGCTTTACCGAATTCTTCGACGATCTGGACAGGGAAAAGCGCGGCGCCGTTTGGGGCACGACCTTCCCGCTGAACAAGACCGACGGCGGCAGCGCCGGGGCCTTCGCGACCGAATTCGACCTGCTGGTGCAGCGTCTGAACGAACGTCTGATCGACCGGATGCAGACGGAACGCTCGCCGGAACGCCGCGTGGCGATCGCGGGCTTCCCCGCGCAGATCGCCAGCCTGAAACAGAACCTGACCGAGTTCGTGCAGGAAGCGTTTGGCGGCACCCGGCTCGATCCCGCACCGTTTCTTCGCGGCGTCTATATCGCGTCCGGCACCCAGGAGGGCACACCGATTGACCGGCTGACCGGCGCACTGGCGCGCGGCTTCGGGATCGATCAACAGCGTGCGCCGTCGTTGCGGCCCGAGGCCGGACGCAGCTACTTCCTGACCCGGCTGCTGAAGGACGTAATCTTCGGCGAGGCCATGCTGGTCTCCAAAGACCCCTCCGCCGTCAAACGCGCCTGGATGATGCGGATCGCCGCCGCCAGCGTCGCGGGCCTCGTCGCCATCGCGGGCGTGGGCGCGCTGTTCCAAACGAGGTCGGCCAACAACACCGCGATCGCGAAGGAAAACGCGGCGCTCGCGGCCTATATCGCGGCGGTGAAGAAGCTGACCCTCGACCCGGTCAACGAGGCGAACCTGGATCAGGTCGCCCCCGTGCTCGATCTGGCCCGCGCGCTGCCCTATGGCACCCAGATTCCGGAACACGAGACTCAGTGGTTTCCGGGTCTGTCGCAGACCAGCAAGCTCGGCGCCGGCGCGGATCAAATCTACAGCAACGCGCTGAGCAACATCCTGCTGCCTCGCCTGCTGTGGCGCCTGGAAGCGCAGATGCGCGCCAAGATGACCGATCCGCCCTTCATCTACGAAGCCACCCGCACCTACCTGATGCTGGGTTCCGCGGGACCGCTCGACCGGCCCGCGATCAAGGAATGGATGAAGCTCGATTGGCAGATTGCCTTCCCCGGGGCTTTGGCCACACCGATCCGCGACAGCATGGCCAAACATCTCGACGTCTTGCTGAACCAGCCGCTGGCCCATGTACCCTTGGACGGCGCGCTGGTCGAAGAGGCCCGGACGACCTTCTCCCGCGTGTCGCTCGCCGAGCGGGTCTATCGCGTGATCAAGCGCGCGCCGGAAGCGACCAGTTTGCCGCCCTGGATTCCGGCGGAAGCCGCGGGCGCCGCCGGTGTTTCGTTGTTCACCCGGCGGTCCGGCGCGAAACTGACCGATGGCCTGCCCGGCCTGTTCACGGTCAACGGTTTCCACGGCGTCCTGCTGCCCTTGCTGCCGCGCGCCCTGAACGAAGTCGCCAGCGATAGTTGGGTGCTTGGGAAGCAATCCGAGTTCAGCGTGTCAAGCCCAGGAGCGCTGACGCTGCAACGCGATGTGGTGAAGCTGTACACGGATGAGTACGCGGCGATCTGGGACGCGTTCCTGGCCGAACTCGATCTTCCCCCGCTGAACGACTCACGTCAGAGCGTGCAGACGCTGTATATCCTGTCGTCGCCGCAATCGCCGATGCGCGACATGCTGACGGGCGTGGTCAAGCAATTGATGCTGACAGTCATGCCGCCAGTGACCTCGGCCGCCGGAGCGGCGACCGCCGTTGCGGGCGCGGCTGCCGGTGCCGCGGCCGCAGCGGTGAGCAGTTCGACCCAGAGATTGCAGGGCATACTCGGCAACCCGCTGGGTGGCGCGTCCGAACCGCCGGGCAAGGCGATCGAGGACCGTTACGACGCTCTGATCAAATTCGTCGGCAAGGGACCTGGTGCGCCGATCGACAACGTGCTGAAACTGTTAAGCGATCTGCAACAGCAACTGGACAAGGCAGCGAACCCGATCCCCGGCGCGCCGCCAGCTGCCGCAAGCGGCGCCGCGAACATCGCGACGCAGTTGCGCGCCGAGGCCAGCCGCGATCCGGAACCCGTGCGCCACTGGCTGAACGTCATGGTCACTGGCGGGTCGGCGCAGATGAACGCGGGTGCCAAAAAAGCGGCGGCCGAGGCCTTTAATGCCCCCGGCGGCCCGGCATCCTTGTGCCAAAAAGCGGTCAACGGGCGTTATCCCTTCGTGCCCGGTTCAAGCAACGACATCCCGCTGGACGACTTCGGCAAGCTGTTCGCGCCGGGCGGTATGCTGGACGCCTTCTTCACCGCACAACTGCGGCCTTTTGTGAACATGTCCGGCCCGGTCTGGCGCCTGCAAGCAGCGGGCGACGTCGCGCCGCCGGTTTCGCCCGCCGACCTCGCGCAGTTCCAGCGCGCGGCGGCGATCCGGGATCTGTTCTTCGGGCCGGGCGGGAAAGACCCGGCGGTGCGCTTCGACGTGACCCCGCAATCCGCGGATAACACCACCAAACAGGTGACGATCGATCTGGGCGATCAGCAGATCACCTACGCCCATGGACCCGTGCGGGCGGCGACGATCGCCTGGCCTGGCGCGAACCGGATTATCTCGGCGCGGCTGGCCTTCGATCCGCCCCCCAGTACCAGCCCGCCCGTCCTCCAGACCTCCGGTCCCTGGGCTTTGTTCCGCCTGTTCGACAAGGGCACGCTGCGGCAAACGGGAAGCGCCGACAAATACCTGCTGGACTTTCAACTGGGCGACCGGCACGCGTCGTTCGAAATCCGCGCGGGATCGGTTCTGAACCCCTTGGCGCCCGGCCTGTTGCGGGACTTCAAATGTCCGGCGCCATAGAGCCCAATATCGTCCGCGGTTTTTCCGGCAAGGTTCCCGCCCGGGGGGACTTTGTCCATGGCGGCCTGCCGCGCGAATTCAACGACCCCTGGCACGACTGGCAATCCACCGCGATCGCAGGCAGCCGCGCATTGATGGGCGAAACCTGGCTCGAAGCCTTCCTGGAGGCCCCGGTCTGGCGCTTCCTGCTGTCCCCAGGCCTGTGCGGCCCGCGCGCCGCGATCGGCCTGATCATGCCAAGCGTCGATAAGGTCGGCCGGTATTTCCCGCTGACCTTCGCCGCGCTGACAAACCATGCCCCCGATCCCGGCATTTGGGCCGGATGGCTGGACGAAGCCGAGAACCTCGGGCGCCTGGCGCTGGACGAGGACGCGCCGCCGGACCGGTTGATGCCCCCGCAATGCCCCCCCCCGGGCCCGCCCGCCTCCGATATTTGGAACGGCGCGGCGTGCGTGTGGTGGACCGAAGGCGGCCCGCGCGTGGACGCGACGAACCTGTCACTCCCTTCCCTGCCCGATGGCGCGTGTTTCGCCGCCATGCTGGGCTTTCTCCCACCGACGGAGAGCGCGTCATGAACGCCGACCGAGTTCTCTCCTGGCACGCAACCCACCCGGGAACCAAACGAAAATACAACGAAGACACCTGGGTGGATCGGCCCGATATTGGGGTCTGGGCTGTCGCCGACGGAGCCGGGGGACACCAGGCCGGAGAGGTCGCCTCCGGCATGATCGCGGAGGCTCTCGATTCGTTGCCAACGGAGCTGTCCGCCCCCGAACTTCTGTCAGCGGTGCGGACCTGTATCGCAGAAACACATCAGGCCCTGCGCGACGAAGCGGAACGGCGCGGCAACAATACGGTCATCGCATCGACATTGGTCGCGTTTCTGGCGCGCGGCGAGCATTTCGCGTGCCTGTGGGCGGGCGATTCCCGGGCCTATCTGCTACGCGACGGGCAAATGCGCCAGATCACCAAAGATCACAGCCTGGTGCAGGAGCTGGTCGATAACGGCACGATCCGGGAAGAAGACGCCGAAAAACATCCTCACGCGAATGTCATCACCCGCGCGGTTGGCGCCGATGTTGGGGAGCTGGTGCTGGACAAGGTCAGTGGCCGGTTGCAACAGGGTGACCGGTTCATGCTGTGCAGCGACGGCCTGAGCAAAACCGTGCCGTTCCAGCAGATCGCCGAATTGATGGAAAGCAACAATGGCGTGCCCTCGCCGCAATCTTTGGTCGCGGCCGCGCTGGCGTTGAACGTGACCGACAATGTCACCGCCGTGACGATCGAAATTCCAATCCGCGGCGACTGACCGAACGCGGCGCGAACATGAAAAAGGCCGGGATCGAAATCCCGGCCCCTTTCCCGTATCGTAAGCCCCTGACGTCAGGACAGCTTGTGCGTCATCAGATCGTAGATCTTCGTCTGCGGTTTGGCCGCGCCGCCCTTATCGTCGAGCGTGATCTCCTTGTATTCGATCTTCGCGAAGTTCAGGGAGACGCTCTCGGACGGACGATCGCCGCCGGAGCTCATGCTGTAACCGGAGACACCGGTATCGACCAGGGTAATGTGTAGGTATTCGTCGTTCTTGTCATTCGCGATCGTAAACGCGAATTCGACCTTGTGGTCCAGTTTGCCGTTCAGCGCGTTTCCGAAGATCGCCAACGACGCCGGGTCCAGACCTTTGGTGATCGTGACTTCCGAAACCGAGGCATGCGAACCCTGGCGGTTTGCGCCCGACCCGGCGGCGGTGTGAATGCCACGTCCCACACCGAACTGGAACGAATGCACCATGATCCAGTCTTTGTACTGGGTGGTGGACACGTCGCCCTTCGTTGCACCGAACTTCATATAGATAGCCATTGCGCGTCTCCTGTTTTGTTTCGCGGGTTGAAGGTTTCGCGAGCATACGGCACCTCGCGAAATATCGGGTATCAGACGTTTCGGGCCGGGTGGTCAAGGCCGGGTTTCCTGGCCGGGGGAACTCGTTCAGGCAAGGCACCGTGCGTTTCCTGGGCGACCGCCAGAAGTCTCCGCTGGCGACTCCTGCGATTGCCTTTCGATTGGCACGCTCGATCATCTACAGATTAATAACAGAAACCTGGACAGAAAGAGAGAAAAATATTGTGAAAATTAATCCAATTTACGGTTTGGCGGCGCCCTTCGCCGTACCCGAGATTGCCGTCAAAAAAAAGGCCGGGACAATCCCCCGGCCTTTCTCCCTTTGGCGCGGCGAACCGCTCAGGACAGCTTATGCGTCATCAGATCGTAGATCTTCGACTGCGGTTTGGCCGCACCGCCCTTATCGTCGAGCGTGATCTCCTTGTATTCGATCTTCGCGAAGTTCAAGGACACGCTCTCGGACGGGCGATCGCCGCCGGAGCTGAGGCTGTAACCGGAGATACCGGTGTCGGTGAGCGTGATGTGCAGATATTCGTCGTTCTTGTCGTTGGCGATCGTGAACGCGAATTCCACCTTGGTGTCCAGTTTTCCCATCAGCGCGTTCGAGAACATCTCCAACGAAGCGGGGTCCAGGCTCTTGGCGATCGTTACTTCCGAAACCGACGCGTGCGAACCCTGCCGGTTCGCGCCCGACCCGGCGGCGGAGGAAATGCCACGGCCGACACCGAACTGGAACGAATGCACCATGATCCAGTCTTTATACTGGGTGGTGGAGACATCGCCCTTCGTTGCACCGAACTTCATATAGATTGCCATGTTACTTCTCCTGTGATGGA
>JAYWAX010000188.1:0-16927 GCA_043782125.1 Acetobacteraceae bacterium
CGGCGGGCGCGGTCGGATATGATGGCGCGAAGGATCGCCGGCGGGGTCGCCCAACCCGCGATCTCCGCCGGAGAGCTTCAGGTCGGCGATCTCGTGGAAGTTGTCGCGGGCGAACCGATCCCCGGCGATGGCGAGGTGGTCGAAGGCGTCGCCACCGTCGATGAAAGCGCCATCACCGGCGAAAGCGCCCCCGTCATTCGGGAGGCTGGCGGCGATCGGTCCGCCGTCACCGCGGGCACCCGGGTCCTCAGCGACCGGATCGTGGTGCGGGTGACCGCCGCGAAAGGCACCTCGTTTCTGGACCGGATGATCGCGCTGGTCGAAGGCGCGTCCCGCCGGAAAACCCCGAATGAGATCGCGTTGAGCGTACTGCTGGCGGGTCTGTCGCTGATCTTCGTGTTGGCGGTGGCGGTCGTGCCGGCCTTCACCGTGTATTCCGGCGGGCAGGTCGGCGCGGTGGCTCTGGCGGCGCTGTTCATCGCGCTGATCCCGACCACGATCGGCGGATTGCTGTCCGCCATCGGGATCGCGGGCATGGACCGTCTGGTGCGGTTCAACGTGCTGGCGACCTCTGGCCGCGCGGTCGAGGCGGCGGGCGATGTCGATGTCCTTCTGCTCGACAAGACCGGCACCATCACCCTGGGCGACCGCCACGCGGTGGCGCTCATTCCGGCGCCAGGCGTGACCGAGCACGACCTTGCCGACGCCGCCCAACTCGCGTCGCTGTCCGACGAAACGCCAGAGGGACGGTCGATCGTGGTCCTGGCGAAAGACCGGTTCCAAATGCGCGGGCGGGAGATGGCGTCGGCCGGTGCCCGGTTCGTGCCCTTTTCCGCACACACGCGCATGAGCGGCGTCGATATCGATGGCAGTTCCGTCCGCAAGGGCGCGGTCGGGGCGGTTCTTGCCTTCGCCCGGGACCGTCCGGACGCACGGCCGATCCCGGCGGAGATCGAAATGGCCGCGAACGCGATCGCCCGCGACGGTGGCACGCCGCTCGCCGTCGCGCGGGACGGCCAAGTTCTTGGCGTCGTCCATTTGAAGGATGTGGTGAAAGGCGGGGTGAAAGAACGCTTCGCCGAATTGCGCCGGATGGGCATTCGCACGGTGATGATCACCGGCGATAACGCGCTGACCGCCACGGCGATCGCGGCGGAGGCGGGCGTGGACGATTTCCTCGCCGAAGCGAAGCCGGAAGACAAGCTCGCGCTGATCCGCAAGGAACAGGCCGGCGGCCGTCTGGTGGCGATGTGCGGCGACGGCACCAACGACGCCCCGGCTCTGGCGCAGGCGGATGTTGGCGTCGCCATGCAAACCGGCACCCAGGCAGCGCGCGAGGCGGGCAACATGATCGATCTGGACAGCGATCCCACGAAGCTGATCGAAATCGTGTCGATCGGCAAGCAATTGCTGATGACCCGGGGCTCCATCACGACGTTCTCGATCGCCAACGACGTGGCGAAATATTTCGCCATTCTTCCCGCGATGTTCGTGGCGCTGTATCCGGGCCTTGGCGTGTTGAACGTGATGGCGCTTGGCAGTCCGAAAAGCGCAATCCTGTCGGCGATCGTCTTCAACGCGATCGTCATTCCGCTGCTGATCCCGCTGGCCCTGCGCGGCGTGAAATGGCGCGCGGCCCCGGCCGGCCAGTTGCTGGCCCGCAATCTCGCGATTTACGGACTTGGCGGGCTGGTCGCGCCGTTCGTCGGCATCAAAGCGATCGACCTCGTGGTAACAACCCTTGGACTGGTGTGAGGCTCATCCCATGCTCAATCATCTTCGCGCGTCGCTGGTTCTGGTCGCTTCGTTCACCGTTCTGACCGGACTGGCTTATCCGCTGGCGATCACCGGGATCGGTCAGACCCTCTGGCCGCGTCAGGCCAATGGCTCCGCCATCGAGCGGGACGGCCACGTCGTCGGCTCTGCGTCGATCGCCCAGGGATTTACGCGGCCAGAGTATTTTTGGCCGCGGCCATCGGCGGCGGGGGATAAAGGGTTCGACGCGCGGGCCTCGTCCGGGTCGAATTTTGGACCGACGTCGAAGGCCCTGGCGGACCGCATCGCCACCGATGCCGCCCGGTACGGTGCGCCCGCCGGCCAAATCCCTGCGGACCTGCTGACCGCGTCGGCATCCGGCCTGGACCCGGATATCTCCCCCGCCGCCGCCCGATTTCAGGTTGCCCGTGTGGCGAAGGCGCGCGGGGTGCCCGAAGCAGAGGTCTCCGCGCTGGTCGCCCGGTCCATCGTGCCACCATTCCTGGGATTGATCGGCGAGGCACGGGTCAACGTGTTGATGCTGAACCTGGCATTGGACGCGCGCGGCAAGTGACCGGCGATCTGGATCGTCGCCCGTCGCCCGATGCACTGCTGGCGCAGGTCCAGGCGGCGGTGCGCGGAAAATTGAAGATTTATCTGGGGGCGGCGCCCGGTGTCGGAAAGACCTATGAAATGCTGTCGGATGCGCGAAAAAAGCGCGCCGATGGTGTCGATATTGCCGCCGGACTGATCGAAACCCACGGCCGGGCCGAAACGCTGAACCTGTGCGAAGGACTGCCGATCCTGCCGCGCCGGGATGTCACTTACAAAGGCCGTGTGCTGACGGAAATGGACCTGGACGCGCTGTTGCTCCGGCACCCCGCGATCGCTTTGGTGGACGAACTCGCGCATACCAACGCCGAAGGGTCGCGTCATGCGAAACGCTGGATGGATGTCGAGGAATTGCTCGCCGCGGGCATCGATGTCTGGACCACGCTGAATATTCAGCACGTCGAAAGCCTGAACGACATCGTGGCGCAGATCACCCGGGTCCGCGTGCGGGAAACGGTGCCCGACGCGATGATCGAGCGCGCCGACGAGATCGAGTTGATCGATCTGACCCCAGATCAATTGATCGAACGCCTGCGCGAAGGCAAGGTTTACGCCCCCGATCAGGCGCGCCGGGCGCTGCGGCATTACTTCGCGCCGGGCAATCTGTCGGCGCTGCGCGAACTGGCGATGCGCCGTGCCGCCGACCGGATCGACGTTCAGGTCCGCGGGTTCCGCAAAGCCCGGGGAGAAACCGAGCCATGGGCGGCACGCGAACGGATTTTGGTGTGTGTCGATGAAACGGAAACAGCGGGCGCGCTGGTGCGTCACGCCAAGCGGCTCGCCGGCGATGCCCATGCGGCGTGGATCGCGATGCATGTGCAGACCGCGCGCGACGCCGGGTTTTCCGATGCCGAGCGGTCCCGCCTGAACGAAACGCTGCGCCTCGCGACGTTACTTGGCGGGGAAACCGCGACGCCGGCAGGCGACCGTGTTGCCGAGACCATTCTGGCCCAGGCACGGGAACAGAACGTCACACGGATCGTGGTGTGGCGGACGAAGCGGCGGTTCGCGTTTGGGTCGGTCGCCGCCGCTTTGATCGCCGGCGCGGAAACCGTCGCGGTGCATGTGGTCCCGCGTGAAGCGCCGCCAAGGCGCGTCCTTCGGCTGCCACCGCTGACCCCCGCCGGTCTCGGCGAAGCCATGGCACTAACCATCCTCGCAATACTGGGCGCCGTCCCGTTACACCAGTTCCTCGACGTGCCGAATCTGGGGCTGGTCTTCCTGGCGCCGGTCCTGATCGGCGCGTTGCGCCTTGGTCTCTGGCCCGCGCTGACCACCGCGCTGTTCAGCGTCCTGGCCTACGACTTCTTTTTCACAGAACCGCGCTACAGTTTCGCGGTTTACGACCCCCAGTCGATCGTTTCGCTGATCGTATTCGCAGCAGCCGCGATCATCGTTTCTGTCCTGGCATCGCATGCGCGCGACCTGACACTGGCGGCGCGGACCGAGGCACGCACGTCGCGGGAGCTTCTGGGACTGGCGCACGGCCTCGCCGCCGTCGCGAGCGAGGACGAGGTAGCCCAGACCCTGGCGGGTTACAGCGCACGCGCCTTCGATGCGGGCTGCGCGGTGCTGGCACGGGTCGGAGTGGACGGCCTGCGGCTGGCCGCCACCGCGCCCGGGACTCCGGCGCTGACCGAGGCCGACATGGCCTCGGTCAAATGGACGATGGACAAGGGGCTGCCCACGGGAAAGGGCACCGACACGCTGGCGGGCGCGAAGTGGTTATTTGTGCCCCTGCTTACCGCCCGGCTGTTTTCGGGCGTCCTGGCGATCGCGCGGGCGGCGGAATTGTCGTCCGCCGAACGGCGCCGGTTGGATGCGATGGCGGATCAAGGGGCGTCGGCGATGGAACGCGCCCATCTGGCCCGGGCCTTCGAGGAAGCGCGGCTGGAAATGGACGCGGACAAACTGCGCGCGACCATGCTCGCATCCCTGTCGCACGACCTGAAAACGCCGATCGCGGGGATTTTGGGCTCCGTTTCGTCACTGCGCGCGTACGGGGCACGGCACGATCCGGCGGCGCAGGCCGACCTGCTGGCGGGGATCGAGGCAGAAGCCGATCGGATGCAACGTTACGTCGTCAAATTGCTGGACATGACACGGCTGGACGCGGGCGGCGTGACGGCGCGACTGGAAGCCGTCGAGATTTCCGATGTCGTGTCCGCCGCGATCGCGCGCACCGCGACTCTGGCGGTTGGCGCGCGGGTGGCAATCGATATCGCCCCGAATTTGCCGATGCTGCGGGCGGACGGGACATTATTGAGCCAGGCTTTGGCGAATTTGGTGGAAAACGCGCTGCTGCATGGCGGCGGCAAGGCGATCCTGCGGGTCAGGCTTGTGGATGGCGGTATCGTGTTTCAGGTGATCGACGAAGGGCCGGGACTGCCAAAAGACTCAGCATCCCGTGCGTTCGAGAAATTCTGGCGGGGCGAAACCGCGCCGGCCGGTGGCTCTGGGCTTGGCCTCGCGATTGTGAAGGGGTTCGCGAACCTGATGGGGGCGCGCGTTGCCGCCCATAACCGCCCCAATGGCAAAGGCGCCGTGTTTACCCTGGCGTTTCCGGAAAGCGCGGTGCTGACATGAGCGTCGCGCCAAAACGTTTGAAAGCGCTTGTCGTCGACGATGAAAAGTCGATCCGCCGGTTTTTGCGCGTGACCTTGATGGCGGAAGATTTCGATGTGATCGAGGCGGAGACCGCCGCCGCCGCGCTCGCGCTGGCCGCGGCGGCGAAGCCCGACCTGGTGGTGTTGGACCTCGGGCTGCCCGATGGCGACGGCGCCGATCTGATCGCGCCGATCGCCGCGATGGGCGCGCCCGCGATTCTGGTGCTGTCGGCGCTGGACGACGAACCGCGAAAAGTCGCGGCCCTCGATCTCGGGGCGGACGATTTTGTCTCGAAACCATTCGGCGTGCCGGAATTCATGGCCCGCGTCCGCGCCGCCCTGCGCCACCGGGTGCATATGCAAGGCGGCGCGCCAGTTTACGATGACGGCCGGTTATTTGTCGATCTGGTGAAGCGTACGGTGCGGGTCGATGGCATCGATCCGAAACTGACGCCGCGAGAATACGCGTTGTTTCGCGAGATGGTGTTGCATGCGGGCAAAGTGTTGACGCACCGGCATCTGATGACGAAAGCCTGGGATGGACCGGACGCCGCGGATATTCAGTCGTTGCGTGTTCACATCCGGCATCTGCGGCAGAAGATCGAGGCGGTGCCGGAAACGCCTGCCCTGATCGTCACGGAGTCCGGGGTTGGATACCGGTTTCTGGCACAGGCCTGATCGGTCTCGCCACGAAATGTTTCGGCCCGCCCGGTCATTCGGCCGGCCGGGCTTGCAGCGAACCAGGCTTTATATCGCCCAGAATGCCGGCCCTCTTGCGCGGTAACCGCCACCCCTTCACCAGGCCGTAAACTGCGGGAATGACGATCAACGTCAGCACGGCCGACGAAATCATCCCCCCGATCATCGGCACCGCGATGCGGCGCATCAGTTCGGACCCCGTGCCGGTACTCCACAAGATTGGCATCAGACCAGCGAGGATCGCCGTCACCGTCATCATCTTCGGGCGCACACGTTCGACCGCGCCGTCCATGATCGCGGCCCGGAGATCGTCGCGGTCGAACAATCGCCCGGCTTCCCCGGCCTGCTTGCGCGCCGCCTGAAGCGCGTGGTCGAGGTAAATCAGCATGATAATGCCGGTCTCTGCCGCGACCCCGGCCAGCGCGATAAAGCCCACCACCACGGCCACGCTGAGATTGTAATCCAGCCAGTACATCAGCCAGACCCCGCCCACGAGCGCGAAGGGCACCGACGCCATGACGATCGCCGTTTCGGTCAAACGCCCAAAATTCAAATAGATCAGCACGAAAATAATCAGCAACGTCACCGGCACGACCAGTGTCAGTTTCGCCTTGGCGCGCTGCAGATATTCGAACTGACCGCTCCATTCCAGATGAAACCCCTCGGGTATCGCGACCGCCGCCGCCACCGCGCGTTGCGCATCGGCGACGAACGAGCCGATATCGCGATCGTGCATATCGACATAAATATAATTCACGAGCCGCGCATTTTCGGTGCGGATCATCGGTGGCCCTTGCGTGACCGAAACGCGCGCCACCTGGCCAAGCGGCACCGCCGGCCCGCTTGCACCTTGCACCAGCACCTCGCGCGCGATGGAATCGGGCGTATCGCGCAATTCGCGGGGATAACGGACACTCACCGAATAACGTTCGCGGCCTTCGACCGTCGTCGTCACGGTCTCTCCGCCAAGCGCCGCCGCGATGGTTTGTTGTAGATCGCTAATCATAAGGCCGTAGCGGGCGAGCGCGGCGCGATCCGGCTCGATTTCAAGATACCGGCCGCCCGTCACACGTTCCGCATAGGCACTGGACGCGCCTGGCACGCGCCGCACCACGGCCTCGACCTGACGCGACAGCGCATCGAGAGCCGTAAGCTCGATCCCATAAACCTTGATGCCGACCGGGGTCCGGATGCCCGTCGAGAGCATGTCGATCCGCGCCTTGATCGGCATCGTCCAGGCGTTGCTCACGCCGGGGAATTGCAACGCCCGGTCCATTTCGGCGGTAAGACTGTCGATGGTGACGCCCGCGCGCCATTCCGCCGGCGGTTTCAGGTTGATAATCGTTTCCATCATTTCCGGCGGCGCCGGGTCCGTCGCGGTCGCGGCCCGACCGGATTTGCCGTAAACGCTCGCGACTTCGGGGAACGATTTGATGATTCGGTCCTGGGTTTGCAGCAATTCCGCCGCTTTGGTCATCGACAGACCCGGCAGAGTCACCGGCATATACATCAACGTGCCTTCGTTCAGCGTCGGCATGAATTCCGAACCAAGCCGCGCCAGCGGCCAGGCGGTCAAGCCCAGTACAAGCAAAGCCACAACGATCGTGAGGGTCCGGGCACGCAGCACACCGGCGATCAGGGGCCGGTAAAGCCAGATCAGCGCGCGGTTGATCGGGTTTTTCCGTTCCGGCAAAATACGCCCGCGCACAAACAGCAGCATCAGAACGGGCACCAGAGTCACCGACAAAATGGCGCCCGCCCCCATCGCGAACGTCTTTGTCAGCGCAAGCGGTTTGAACAATCGTCCTTCCTGCGACTCAAGCGCGAAGATCGGCAGAAACGACACCGTGATTACGGCCAGGCTGAAGAACAGCGCCGGTCCCACCTCCACCGCAGCCTCGATCAGCACCTGCGCGCGCGATGCACCGGGCGGCGCGTGTTCCAGCCGCTTATGCGCATTTTCGATCATGACGATCGCAGCATCGACCATCGCGCCCATGGCGATCGCAATACCGCCAAGACTCATGATATTAGAACTGAGACCGAGCCAGCGCAGCAAGGTCATCGCCATCAGCACGCCAACCGGCAGCATCAGGATCGCCACCAGCGCGCTGCGGACATGCAGCAGAAAAACAACGCACACGGCCGCGACGACGAGGCTTTCTTCCAGCAGCGTGCGCTTCAATGTATCGATCGCCCGCAGGATCAAATCGGAGCGGTCGTAGACCGGCTCGATCGACACGCCCTTTGGCAGGCCGGGGACGATTTCCGCGATCCGCCGTTTGACCGCCGCGATCACATCGAGCGCGTTCTGACCGTCGCGTTGCAGGACGACGCCGCCCGCGACCTCGCCATCGCCGTTGAATTCGGCGATACCCCGGCGCTCCTCGGGGCCGAGTTCGACCCGCGCCACATCGCGCAGCAGCACCGGCACACCGTTTTGCTGTTTCAGAACGACATCGCCGATATCCGCGCCATTGCGAAAATAACCGCGGCCGCGGACCATGTATTCGGCCTCGCTCATTTCCACGATCCGGCCGCCGGTATCCTGATTGCCGCCGGCGATCGCCGCGCGTATTTGCGCCAGCGACAACCCATAGGCCTGAAGTTTCCTGGGATCGACGACCACCTGATATTGTTTGACGAAGCCACCGATGCTCGCGACCTCCGCCACGCCTTCGGTCTTCGCCAACTGGTAACGGATGGTCCAGTCCTGCAACGACCGCAGTTCCGCCAGCGTCATCTGCGCGCCACGCACGATATACTGAAAAACCCAGCCGACACCGGTCGCATCCGGGCCAAGCGACGGCGTGACACCCAGTGGCAAACGCTTCGCGGCGAAGTTGAGATATTCGAGGACGCGGGCGCGTGCCCAATAAAGATCGGTGCCGTCCTCAAACACAACATAAACGAACGACACGCCGAAAAACGAAAACCCGCGCACGACTTTCGATCGCGGCACGCTCAACAACGCCGTCGTCAGCGGATACGTCACCTGATCCTCGACCACCTGCGGCGCCTGGCCCGGATATTCCGTGTAAACGATCACCTGCGTATCCGACAGATCCGGAATCGCATCGAGCGCGGTATCGCGCACCGCCCAGATTCCGGCGCCAACAATGAAAAGCGTGGCGAGCAATACCAAAAAGACGTTGCGGGCAGACCAGCGGATAATAAAAGCGATCATGGCTTGCTGTCCTTGTCGCGCGTGAAGGATTGCAACGCCGCGCGCAGATTGCTTTCCGCATCGATCAGGAAATTGGCGCCAATGACGACCGTCTCACCCGCCGCCAGCCCGTCCAGGACTTCAACGTAACCATCGCCGTGGCGGCCGAGTTTGACTTTCCTTGGCCGGTAACGGCCCTCTGCCCGCGCGATCAGCACTGTTTGCGTCGCGCCGCCATCGACGATCGCCGATTCCGGCACGGCGACCACCGGCATCGCGTCCGTTGCCGTACCGATCTCGGCCTGCCCATACATCTCGGCTTTCAGCAGCAGGTCCGGATTGGGCAGTTCGATCCGCACCCGCGCCGTGCGCGTCTCCCGCGTCAGGCTCGGATAGATAAAAGCCACGGCGCCGGTGAAGGTCAGGCCGGGATAAGCGGCGACCGTCACCCGCGCGGGCGCGCCGATCCGCACCGATGCGATATCTTGCTCGAACACATCCGCGATCAGCCACATTTGCGACAGATCGGCGATGCGGAACAACGTATCGCCCGGCGCGAAACGCATTCCCGCGACGGCCGGCTTGTCGATCGCCACGCCATCCATCGGCGCGCGCAAGGTCAGCCGGCGCGGGACCTTGCCGGTGCGGGCGAGTTGTTCGACCTCGGCCGCCGGAATATCCCAGTTGCGCAGACGCGCCAGCGCCGCTTCCCGCAACGCCGCGGCGCTGGCGCGCCCATCGGCGCCCGCCGCGCCCAAATGTGCCATGGCATCGCGCGCAATCAGAAACTCCTGCCCAGAGGCGACCAGATCGGGACTGTAGACTTCAAGCAGTGGGTCGCCGCGGCGCACCGCCTGGCCCGTCGTGTTGACGATGAGATTTTCGATCCAGCCCTCGAATTTTGGGCTGACCACGGCCAGCCGCCGTTCATCGAATTGCACGGTGCCGGCCGCGCGCACCGTGCGCCCGACCGCACGCGCCGCCACCACTTCCGTCCGCACACCCAATGTCTGGATTTTTTCCGGGCTGACCGCGACACTGCCGTCATCCTCTCCGGCCGCCGCAGCGTAAACCGGCAAATACGCCATCCCCATCGAGTCATTTTTCGGCGTCGGCGACGTATCCGCCAAACCCATCGGATTACGGTAATACAGCGGCTTACGCACCTCCCTGGGCGAGACCACCGGCTCCGCTGCATCTTCGTACACCGGCACGAAATCGCGCCCGTCCGCGTCTTTTTTCGGCTCCGGAGAATAATCGGACTTACCCGTTGGATCCTGGTAGTACGCAATTGTCCGCGCCCGCGCCGCGGGCAGTTCCGATCGCGCATACCAATATCCCGCGCCCATACCGCCCGCAGCCAACGCCGCCGCGGCCAGCACGGCGAAACCCCAGCGCGCGGCGTTCATGGCGTACCCCCGATCAGCCGCTCGATTGCCGCCAGTTGCCGTTGCGCATCGAATTGCAGCGCCAGCAGGGAAAGCCGGGCCTCGCCCAACTCGCGCACGGCATCCAGCACCGGCGTCAGTTCGGTGCGCCCGTTACCGTAAGCGGCGACCGCCGATCTGACGGCGGCGTCGAGCTGCGGCAACAGCCGATCGCGGGTCAGACGTTCGCTTTCCCGCGCACCGGCCAGGGTCGCGGCGGCTTCGGCGATGGCCCGCGCGACCTCCTGCGCCGCCGCGTCCCGCATCGCCTCGGCGGCGCGCAAGTCCGCCCTGGCCTGATCCTCCAACGCATTGCGCAGGCCCCATTGCAGCGGCACACGCAACGAAACCGAAGCCATATAGCCATTTGGACCGAAACCGTTCCGGTCGATCGCGCCAACGCTTAAAGTCACGTTCGGAAACCACTCCTTTTGCGCGAGCCGCCGGTTGGCGTCGGCGGCCGCGATACGGCTTTTCGCGGCAGCGACACGCGGGTTCGCGGCGCGCGCAATCAGGCCGGCGGGCGCCAGGGCCGACGCTGGCGGCAAGGCGCGCAATTGCTGCGGATCGGCCAGCGGCGCCGTGGGATCGCGCAATAACAACGCATTGATCGCGCCTTGCGCCGCGCGCTTCTGGGCTGCAAAACGCGCGATCTCCGCCTGCTGGCGCGTCAACCCCGCCGCCCCCCGCAACACATCCAACTGGGCGCCGCGGCCTTGCGCGTAACGGCTTTCCGCCGCCGCCACGATGCCACGCCTGATCCCGAGCAGGTCCTCCTGCACCGCCAAGGCACGATGCGCGACCCAGTATTGCGCGAAGGCGATCCCGATCTGTTCGGTCAATTCCGCGTTCGCCGCGCGCCCCTCGGCCCGCACGGCATCCGCCTGAGCCCGCGCGCTCGCCACCCGCAGGCCAGGCTTGCCCCATAACGGCACCTCCTGCTCGATGGCATAGATTTGCTTTGGCCGCCGCGGGCCGCCCGCCACGTCGATTTCATCCTGGGTCACGCGCAAGGTTGGGTCGGGCAGGTATCCCGCCGCCCGCGCACCGGCGTCCGCAGCCGCAGCCGTCTGGGCGCGTGCCGCGAGGTCCGGGCTCAGCCGCCGCGCCTCAGCCAGCAAACCATCGGCCGTCGCGCCCAAAGGGGCTTCGACCGCATGCGCGAGCGAAGCCCAGATCAGCAATCCCGCCACCGCCGCGCCGGCCCGCCACCAGCTCCGGGCCACAAGCCCAGGGCCGGCCGATCCGGTGTTATTTCGCATCGAAATTCACCGTGCCACGCACGGTTTCCGGCTCGCCTTGGATTTTGGCGGCCAGAGTGAGCGCCCAGGTGCCGGCCATGCCGGTTTCGGTGCGGAAACGATAGAGGCCAGGGGGACCGGCGGGTTGCAGCGTGACCTTGCCGGTCATCTCCCCCATGCCGGACGGTCCCATATCGACCTTGGTCTGGAAGACGACGGCGCCAGCCACCGGCTTGCCATCTGGCGTATGGGTCAACCTGACGGTGACATCGGTCAGGTTTTGGCCCGCTGGCTGAGCCGTCACAACCTCAAAACGATAATCCGTTCCGGCGGCGCGCACCGGCGAGGCGAGCGAAAGCATCGCCGTCAAGGACGCCATCGCGGCGCCCGCGGCAAAGCGGAAATGAAACATGGGTCTGTCCTGTGTCAGCCACACGCGTGTGGCGGGTTCGCCAGGCCTGTCCGGTGCAGAGCACAGGACAGTCCGATCAAGTCGCGCGGCTTCGGGTCGCGGGTGCCGGAATTGCCGGTTGGGTCAAACACCGGGACACGCCACGCCGTCCCTGAGGACGGAAGCCGCGATCAGATCGCGCGAACAGGGGGCCGGAGGTCGGGCGCCCGGATGCGGCCGCCGGCGATCGCAGCTTGCGACCGCTGATAGGTCACCGGCAACCAGGACAGGTGAACAACGTCCCGGAACATCGGAACCGCGACACCGATCATGAAAACGCAGCCGGCATCGGTCATGCAGGCCGGTGTCATGCCCTTGCAGGGCATTGGCGCGTGATCCGGATGGGCGTCATGCGCGGCCATCGCCATGTCCGCGGCCATCGGCCTCGCGGCAGCCGGAACCACCTGAAGCATCGACGCGCTGAAGAACACAGCAGCGAACAGGATGGCGAACAGGCGCCGGAGGCGATGACGATGCATGGAAGCCGTACTTAATCGCCCGGCCGGCGGTATTCAAGTGCGGTTTCTTAAATCAACTGGCCGGACAATGGCCCCTGGGCGAGGCTTCTCCCTCACGTCATGGCGAGGCCTTTGCCAACTGGTGTGCCAGTCGAGGCGGCGGCGGTGGCGGCTATCGCGGTCGCCAGGCGAACGCGAACAACAGCCCAGGTGGCGGTGGCAGTTCCTTCGACAGCGGCGCGAACCCGGTCCTGACCGCGGGCTTTCAGTCCGGCAACGGGTTCGTCGCCATCGACACCCCAGTTCCCGAGCCCGCCGCGATGACGCTGTTTGCACTGGGCCTCGCGGGGATCGCCGCCGCGCGCCGCCGCCGCGCGCGCCCGGCCATTCAGTAACCGCCCAGTCGGGGAACCCATCCGTTGCGAGGCCACGGGTGGGTTCCCGCGGGCGTCCCGGCGATCGGCCGATCGCCGTAGGCCGCCCGACGGCGATCCGGCCGGCAACGGTGCCAGGCGCGGTTTCAAACCACGAAATGGCCTCCGATCCGCGCATCTGGCCCGGTTGGATCGGTGCGAAGTTTCGAACAAAGCAAGTGGCAATTCCCGGTTCCCGCAAGCGCCCAATCGGCGGGACCGATGCGCCCCGCCGCGCGGACCGGCGCGATCCATGCCGTCCGCCCCCGGCACCGCGCCGCTGGCGCAACGGCACGTCCCATCGCATCTGTTTGGCCGGGACATGCCTGGCGAGCACGGACGGCGACGCGGTCACATTGTCCGGCGCGCCGGCGCGAGGTATGGTATCTCCCGCGTGACAGGCTCGGACAAAACGAATGGCCGCATTCGACAGAATTACCGGCGTTCCGACGATCCTCAACGGGCAGCCCACCATCTGCGGCATGCGCCTGACGGTGCGCCCGGTGATTGAGGCGCTCGCCATATGGCCGAACCGGGACGATCTGCGCCGCGAATATCCGGCACTGTAACCTGACGATATCCGTCAGGCGCTCGCATATGCCGCGCGAAGCCTGGATGACAGCGTGCAACCGCTCTAATACCAACCGCTCTTGATGTTGACTCGTCGGCTGTCACCCCGTCATGGTCCGCGAAGGCGGACCATCCACGACTTCCCCGGCAAAAACCAAGGCGTGGATGGTCCGCCTGCGCGCACCATGACGATGGCGTGCATCCGCCGCGAAGGGTCAACATCAAGGGCCGTTGGTATAAGCCGCTTGAAACGCCTGCTGCTCGATCGAGGTTGGCCGCGTTCCGCGGCTGCCGGTTGCCACGGACTAAGCGTTGGTCACAAAATTTCAGACGAGGAACGCGGGCGGCTTGCCTCGGCGTTGGCAAAGCAGATCGGTCAAAGCTTCCGCGAACGAACCGTCGCCGTTGCTATTGGCGGTCATGCGCACGGGATGTATCGTCGCGCCTTTGCGGCAGTGCGGTTCGAGGCGGCAATCAGGCCAGTGGGATAGCCCATGGGCGGCGAGGAACGCCGGCGGGTGCCTCGCGCCTTGCGCCGCCGCCCGATCCACCATACGCCCGTAAACGTGACCAACGAACCCTTGCCCCCACTTAAAGGTCCGGAGCCAGAGCAGAAGCCGCCGCGCGTCCGGCCCCGGATCGTCGCGGCGCCAAAGCATGGGCAAATCTACTGGTGCGATTTTTGGTTGGACGCCCAGTTACCGGAAATGTGGAAAACCCGGCCGGTTGTTGTCCTCTCTTACAAAAATACCCTCTACGGCCCCTGCCTTGTCGTGCCCCTTTCGACCGAGCCGCAGGGCGTGAGCCCATGGGCGTGGGAACTGTCCGTTTCCATCGATGGGCGGAAGAACTGGGTCATCTGCAATCATCTCTACACGGTTGCCCCCAGCCGTTTTTCTCAGGTTAAAGGGAAGATACCGCGTGTCCCAAATGGCGAGTTCAATGAGATACTTCGGCGCGTCGTGACATGGCTTCCAAGGCCATTCGACGTTGACAAATAGCACGTTACCTCTTATGTAGACTGAATTGCGGCTCCGGCTTGCCGGATGACCGTTGCCCGTAAGGGAGTTATTTGCCAAGGGAGCCGCAAGGCTCCCTTGGTTTTTTCAGCCCCATAAGGGTGAACCCGCCCCGTTCGGGGCGGCTATTTTGCCGCTGGGCCTTCTGATCACGGACGCCGCGCCCCTGATCGCGCTCGCGGCGGCGGAAGCGCTTGAATGCCTCGCGATGCCGGGTCTTCGCGTCTTGATTCCTGACATGGTTTAGTACGAGGTGACGCGCGACCTCGCCAAAGCGGGCGCCGAAGATGTCGTGCGGTGGGCACGGCGGCACCGAGGCTTGGTCTAGATCGTCGCGACATCGGTCTTCGCGGAATGTCCGGTGCTACGCGCGGCCGACGAGAGAACGCGATTCAGGGGACGCGGCGAGCAATCGGCGCGGGAACTCCTGAACGACGAGATCGACAAAGACCCGGACATTGAGGCGATTCTTTTGTTCGAGGACAACGATGTCGGAAAGCGCGGATTTGTGCGCGGACTTCCCAAACGAGTTGGCGTCCTTGCGACCGGCGACCTTATGCGTTAATCAAGAAATTTGCAGAAATATGGTTTGAAGGGTATACCTACGACGTTCGACACATGTTCTCGGTTTTAGAGGCTTGTGGCCACCCGACTGGACGGAAGATGCGACGCTATCCGGCAGCGTTCAGTGCGGCGTAGAGGGTTGAGCGGGCAATGCCGAAGCTGCTGGCGACTTGTCCGCCCATTCTCATCAGCGCCTTGGCATGGGTGACCCTAGCTTGACATCTTTACCCAGTTCGCGTTCGCTCTTATTTAACCTGTCTACCTGCAATGCTGGGGTTCCAAAGATGGTGTTTGGTCTTGTAAGAGAGCTTTTGTGCGATAATTGTTGGATAAGGTTCCGTAGCCCGTCCGGCATAAACGCTAAATGCGAGAATTGCGGCTGCCGAGTCTGTAGCAGATGCTATACAAAAACAGATTTCGAGAACGGAAGGCGAAGTCCATATTCAAAATGTCCTAAATGTGGTGCTTGGGAGCTGACTTTGTGATAGGCTCTGTTGCAAACGGGCTCTCTGTCCGGCGTGATGAGCGCGGACACAAAGGGTGCCAGCGATATCTGAGTATATTTCTATCATGCACCATAATCTACCGAACCGTTATGAAAATTGATCCATTAGAAAAGATCCCTCCTGAAGTAAACCCACATTTTATGATGGTAGCTTGATCGTGTGTCGTTTCAAATTGGACTACCTTTGACTGACCCGTGCTACGAGAAGGGCCACTGTTTCTTCCACCCCAAGATTCGTGGTCGTATACCAGTTGAATTGTATGTCCTCCGCTATATGTCGATAACCTTATGGTTTCCCCATTCTTGACGGTTCCCTCCCGTGTCCCGTCTAGAACGACGTCGAATATTACGTCGGTTCCGTCAAAAATCTTCTTGTCCCGTATAAGCACGATATCTGGCATTGTCTGACACTCCGCTGTTAGAAGAAATTCAAGATTCTGCTCGGAAGCTTTGGCAACTGATAGGTATATGGGGATGCCCCCGGAAGGGACGGGCTGGATACTATGTGCTGAACGCACTGAGACGCAAGGTTCGGCCTATCCGGTTGACTCCCCATTACGTGGGAGAGGAGGGTTTTGCACTTCTCAAGATTAAAGCAGAAAAACCAGAGGACTGAAAACAAAGGGCTTTTCTGCTGCGTAAATCAAGCGCATAATTCTGGCATGATCTACGGGTATGCACGAGTCTCCACGGACGGCCAGAGCGTCGCGGCGCAAGTGGCGGAACTGACCGCCGCCGGAGCCGCGCAGGTGTTTCGTGAGACGGCCAGCGGTGCGCAGACCGACCGTGCCCAGCTTCGCAAGGCACTCGACAAGCTCGATGAGGGTGACGTGCTTCTGGTCACGCGGCTTGATCGTCTCGCCCGCTCAACCCGCGATCTGTTGAATACGCTGGCCACCATCACCGACCGCAAGGCGGGGTTCCGATCCCTCGGCGACACATGGGCGGACACCACGACCGCGCACGGGCGGTTGATGGTGACGGTGCTCGGCGGACTGGCCGAGTTTGAGCGCGATCTCATTCGCGCCCGCACCGGCGAAGGTCGCAAGCGTGCCGTCGCGCGTGGCGTGAAGATGGGGCGACCCTTCAAACTGACCGCGCACCAGAAGAAGGAAGCGATCACCCGCCTCGAAGCCGGTGAGACCGTGCGCGAGGTTGCGCTCACCTACAATGTCCACAACAGCACGATTTCACGGCTGTGCGCGTGATTGCCCGCCACACTACAGGGAAACGATCATGTGGTGAAAAATGTCCCGTGACATACACAACCTTTTCGCAGCACGAGGCCGATATGGCGAGTCTATCAAGGGATAGGGTATGCGACGCTTGGGGAGACCCTTGCCTGAGTCTGGACACCTGAGAGCGCTTGATTATAATGATGCCCGCAAACTTGGGGACTAAGCAATCGTTCGATGAGTGAAATACCGGTTTCTGCCATTTT
>JAYWAX010000189.1:0-16892 GCA_043782125.1 Acetobacteraceae bacterium
CACGACTTTGTATCATCGCGAAAGTCGTGGATGGCCGGCCTCCGCCGACCATGACGGTTGTGGCCGCCGGAGAGTCAATGGTTAGGTCAGTTGGTATTAGGCGAAACCGGCGATTTGTTCCGGTTTTTCGATGCCACAGCGCAGGCTGAATTTCTGGGCTCTGCGGTGGCGGAAACGGTGCGAACGACATTGCCGCGCGAGATCGAATATCTCCGTGGCCACGATCTCGCGAAGGCAGACATTCAGATGTTTCTGGAAATGCCCGGCCATCGGCTCGATCTGATGTTCGGCTTCCTGCGCAGGGGCCAGGGGCGGTTTTCGAAACGAGCACGTGAGCGGGAGTTCGCCTCGTTGACCGACGACGAAGCCGCGGCAATCGAGGGAATTTACGCGGAACATCTGTTGGGTCGCGGATAGGGCGTAGCGGCGTTGCCTACCCCTCCCGATGCACGTCATGCACCTCGATCCCGTCGTCCGCCGGCGCCGCCTGCAACCAGCTTCGATGCGCCAGCGTCGCTCGCGTGTCGCGGTAGCCAGCCTCCCAATGATCTCGCATCGACTGTGCGCTGAATTCGTAATCTTTCGCCGCACCTTCGTAAGCCGCCTGCTGATAGATCAGATGCAGGATCGTAAACGCCGGCATGTGCGAAAGACTCTCTTTCTGGTATTTTTCAGCCGGTGACAGTGATTCCTCCGGTACACGCGCGAGAAGATCTTTCAACATCAGCTTTAACCCATGCCGCTCCCGGAAATAATCCGTCACCAACCGCGTCCGGCTGGAATATTGGATGTCTTTCTGCCGGGCCAGAACCTCCGCCATGTCGCGCGGCACCGCGCCGGTCGCGCTGAACAAATCGACCTGAAACACCAACGGCCGGTCGCCGGTGGGATTATCGACGATGTGCTGCAAAGGCGTATTCGACACCAGGCCGCCATCCCAGAAGTGATCCGATCCAATCCGCACCGCCGGAAACGCGGGCGGCAGCGCGCCGCTCGCCATCACGTGTTCCGGTTCGATCGCCGTCGAGCGATTGTCGAAATAAACAAAATTCCCGTTCGCGACATTCACCGCCCCCGCCGCGTAATGCATGCCGCCGCGATTGAGCAGATCGAAATCCACCAACTTCAGCAGCGTCTCCCGCAACGGCGCGGTATCGTAAAACGCCGTCGCCGACGGGGCGCCACGCGGGCTGAACCACGCGTTCTTCGCTCTGGGCGCGAAAAACCCCGGCTGCCCCAACAATGCCGTCATCGCCGAGGACCAGAGATTGAACATTTTCCGCGTCGAATCCCCGTCGGGCAACATCGGCCAGACCCGGCCCGCCGTCACCGTCTCCCAGAATTCGCGCAGCCGCGCCAAGCGGCGCTCCGGCGGATTGCCCGCGATAATGGCCGCGTTAATGCCGCCGATCGACACGCCCGCGACACTGTCAGGCCGCAACCCGGCCTCGTCCAACGCCTGATAGACGCCCGCCTGGTAAGAGCCCAACGCACCGCCACCTTGCAGGACCAATGCCAGTCGATCGTGCCCGCCCAGGAGATCTGGCGCGGACGCGGAAACACCCGGCGGGGTCATGCCCGCGCGCCGGAAAACAGAACAATCGCATCCATGGGTCTGGTCCTTGATCCCTGTTCGCCCGATATAACATATTGCACTGCGGCATTCGGCAAGGAAAAGGACGTCGGCATGAGTCTCAAAGGAAAGGTCGCCCTGGTGACCGGATCGACCAGCGGTATCGGACATGGCATCGCGGAGGCTCTGGCCGCGGCCGGTGCCTCCGTCATGCTGAATGGCTTCGGCGACGCGGCGCAGATCGAGGCCACGCGCGTCTCGATCGAACAGCGGTTTGGCGTCAAAGCCGGGTACAACGGTGCCGACATAAGTAAAGCGTCGCAGATCGCCGCCATGGTCGCCGAAACCCAGAAATCCCTGGGCTCGCTGGACATCCTGGTGAACAACGCGGGCATCCAGTTTACCGCGCCGGTGGAAGAATTCCCGGAAGAAAATTGGGACCAGATTATCGCGATCAACATGTCCGGCGTGTTCCACGGCATGAAGTCCGCGATCCCCGGCATGAAAGCAGCCGGTTGGGGCCGGATTATTAACATCGCCTCCGCCCATGGCCTGGTCGCGAGCCCCTTCAAGGTCGCCTACGTTGCCGCCAAGCACGGCGTACTGGGCATGACCAAGGTCGCGGCGATCGAACTGGCGAACACCGGCGTGACCGCGAACGCGATCTGCCCGGGATGGGTGCTGACGCCGCTGGTGGAAAAGCAACTCGAAGACCGCGCCAAAGCAACTGGTTCCACCGTCGAGCAGGTGACGCACGCCATGATCGCCGAAAAGCAGCCCATGAACCAGTTCTCCACCCCCGAAGCCCTGGGGGCGCTCGCGGTGTTCCTGTGCTCGGACGCCGCGAAGACGATCACGGGCGTGCCGCTGTCGATGGATGGCGGCTGGACCGCGCAATAAGCGGAGATGCACGGCGGCGGTACGTCCGGGTTTCCCGGGACCGATAGCCTCTCGGCCGGCCTGCGTCGAACCGCCGCCATTACGCCTGACTCGTTCACCCGGGGGTATCCGGCAGTTACGGCATCGCCCGTGGCAGACGAAACGCCGTCGGCTGTCAGCCACGCCGAGCAGCGGAGCGGGTTTCCCATGCCGATCGCGAATGGCGGTGGCGATCGTGTCGAACAACCGCGAACCTCTGGCCGCCCGTCAATGTGGACCGCTTAAATCCGGTTCCGCCAGACGACCGGTTCGCGGCTCGAATGGAAACACGCGACGATAACAAGGGCGTCGGGTGTCACCTGGAAGAACAGCCCATATGGAAACTGGCGCAATCGGGCCCGGCGAACGCCGGTCATCACTTCCGGGAAACGCATCGGACCGGCCGCGATTCGGGCCACCTGGTAATCGATCTCGTCCCGAAACTGGCGGCCCAGTCCGTTTACTTTCCGATTATACCAGGCCTGCGCCGCGATTAATTCAGCCCGCGCGTCCGGGGTGAAAACAACCTGGCCGATCAAGGCACCTGCGCGGCGAGTTCCGCTTTCAGTTGCTCCCACCCAACCAGAAGCGGACGGTTACGCTCAAAATCGTCCACCCGGCGCGCCAACTCTCGCAGTTGGGCGGGAGGAACCGGCTGTTCGGCATCCGCCAAACTGTCCCAAAGGGCGCCGATGAGCGTCAACCTTTCCGGCGGGCTGAGGCGGGCGATATCGTCTTGGGTCAGCGTCGTCATACACGCGGAGATAGACCATCGACGGCCTCAGGTTCAAGCATCCTGAGCCCTTCGCGGATCGAAGTCCCTCTCCGCCCGGTATGACTGGCATCGGGGGCAGGTCACCTGTAGAAACGGTCTCATGAGAACGGGAGAGCCGGGTCCGATGACGGAAAACCAACGCTTCACCGCGATGATGGAGAAATCAGCCGCGCTGAAGCAACGCATCGCGCATGAACTCGGCGATGCCGTGGTCGGCGTGGTCGCAGCGTGCGAGCAAAGCATCGCCACGGGCGGCAAGCTGATGTTCTGCGGCAATGGCGGCTCGGCGGCGGACAGCCAGCATCTGGCGACGGAAATGCTGGTGCGGTTGCGCCCCTCGAAAAACCGCAAGCCGATCGCCGCGCTGGCCCTGACGCTCGATCCCGCGCTGCTGACCGCGGGCGGCAACGATTACGGCTATGACAGCGTATTCGAGCGCCCGTTGCGCGGCCTGGGCCGGCCCGGCGACGTGCTGTTCGGGATCACGACATCGGGCCGGTCGAAGAACGTGATCCTGGCGCTTCAGGCGGCCCGCGAAATGGGGATCGTCACCGTCGGAATGCTGGGTGGCGACGGCAAACCGGCGATCGACGCCTGCGACCATGTTCTGCTGGTCCCCGACACCGAAACCGCCCGCATTCAGGAATGCCACATCGCCCTGGGCCATGCGGTGCTGGAACTGCTGGAAGATCGGCTGATCGCCAGCGGCGTGGCATGACCCATCGCACCGCGCGGGGGCTCACCCGGTGACGATCCTGGTGACCGGCGCGGCGGGTTTCATCGGCTCCCACGTCGCGGATGCGTTGCTGGCGCGCGGCGACACCGTCATCGGCGTGGACAATATGAACGCCTATTACGATGTCCGGTTGAAGCAGGCACGGCTGGACCGGCTGGGGACACGGCCTGGATTTTTGTTCCATTGCGCCGATGTCTCGGACCGGGCCGCGATGGCGGCGATCGCGGCGCCGGACAGCGGCATCGTGGAAATCGTGCATCTGGCGGCGCAGGCGGGCGTGCGCCACTCTCTGGTCGATCCGTATTCCTACGTGCAATCGAACGTCATGGGCCATCTGACGATGCTGGAAGCGGCGCGGCATCTGCCGGACCTGCGCCACTTCGTCTACGCCAGCACCTCCTCCGTTTACGGCGCGAATACCGAATTGCCGTTCCGGGAGACGGATCGCGTCGATACGCCGGTCTCGCTTTACGCCGCGACGAAGCGGGCGGATGAATTGATGAGCCATTCCTACGCGCATCTGTTCAAGCTGCCGCAGACCGGCTTGCGCTTCTTCACGGTCTACGGCCCCTGGGGACGCCCCGACATGGCCTATTTCAGCTTTGCCAAGGCGATCGAGGCCGGGGAGCCGATTTCACTCTACGACGGCGGTCTGCTGAAACGAGATTTTACCTACATCGACGATATCGTCGCCGGGGTGGTGGGTTGCCTCGCACATCCGCCGCAAGGCGCGGTGCCCGCCCGCGTCCTGAACATCGGCAATCACCGATGCGAGGAAGTGCGCGAGCTGGTCGCCTTGTTGGAACAAGCCTTGGGGAAGCATGCGATCGTGAAATCCGTGCCGCGTCCGGCCATGGATGTCGAGGAAACCTTCGCCGATGTATCCGCCATCGGCGCGCTGACCGGATTCGCGCCCACGACGTCTCTGGCGGAAGGAATTCCCCGGTTCGTCGCGTGGTTCCGCGAGTGGCAGGCCGTCGCGGGTTGAGCCGGCGGCGGCGATCAGCCGTCGAAACCGACAAAGTGCAGGAATCGGTCGTTGGGCTCGCGCGCCGCCTTGACCCCGTTCGCGGCGAAATCGTCGTCCGGATACCTCATCGCGATGCAGGTCATGATGACCTGATCGTCGGGAATGCCCGCGATGTCGCGCACGACATCCGACCGCATGATCCCCTGCCCGTTGACGACGGTGCCCAGTCCGCGATCCCAGGCCGCCAGACAGATGCCGTAGGACAGCGCGCCAAGGTCGAAATGGCAGGTCGCGCCCGGATCAAGCACGCGGTCGTACGTCAGAACCATGGAGACCGGCGCGTCGAATTGCCGGAAACCGCGCATCACCCAATCCTGGCGCATGTCCTTGTCGTGGCGCGCGATGCCCATCGCGGCGAACAGCTCGATGGCGATCCCCACCTGGCGTTGCCGGTGAACGCCCTCGTATTCGCCATGCGTGAGAATCTCGCGGTGGGGCTTCGCGCCCGCCAGCATCATCTCGGTATTGCGCTGCCTGACACGGTCGAGCGGTTCGCCGGTGAGGACATGCACATGCCAGGGCTGGGTGTTCATGGACGAGGGCGCGCCTTTGGCCACCTCGACGATTTCCTCGATCAGCGCGCGAGGCACCGGGTCGGTTTTATAACCGCGCACACTGCGGCGGGTGCGGACCAGTTCGCGGAATTCCATGTCAGGTTCCTTTGGCTCCCGACGCGGGGGCTCGGGAGGTTCGATAAAATCGCCAGCAGGGTCCGGCGCGGGTTCCAAAGCCGGCGGCCGGTTGGCCATCCAGGTCTCCGGCCCCGGCGGCGCCCTGTTCAGTAGGTTCCGCTTTTGGCCCTGGCCGGACCGCCCGCAGCGGGTGTCGCGCCGTCAATCATCGCGCGCATGCCCTCGCCATTCGTCTGCCACCAGTCGTGGAGGATCCGCACATCCCACCCGATGCAGAAATGCTTCACGCCCATTTCCAGGTAAGGCGCGGCCTGCCGGATATCGGCGAGTTCGACGCGCGGGTGCAGCCCTTTTTTCAAGGCCAGCTCGATGGTGTCGCGCTCGGCCTTCTTGACAGCGGGATGGTCGCGCTGCCCGGTGACTCCGATGCTCATGGAATAATCGGAGCCGCCGAACTGCACCATATCGAGGCCTTTGACCGACAGGATCGCGTCCAGGTCTTCGACGCATTCGCGTTTTTCGACCATCACGGCGATCACAACGTCGTTCAACGCTTCGACATAGGCCGGGGAGCCGCCTTCGCGGACCGTGCCGACATCGCGCCGCATGCCGACGCCCAAACGGCCGCCGGTGCCCGGCGTTTCGGCGCGAACCGCGGCTACGCAAGCTTCCGCGTCCGCAACGGTGCGCAGGTCGGCGAACAGAATGCTTTGAAAGCCCGAGCCGATCGCCCGCATGGCCTGATGCGTCCACTGGGTTTGCTCGACCTTGATCATTCCGCCGAGGTCCTTGAGTTCCAGGGCCCGTCCGAGATTGTCGAGGTCGTGCATGGTGAATGGCGAATATTCGGCGGTGAATTCGACGTAGTCGTAATTGCCGGCCTGACCGATCAGTTCCACCAAGGTTGGCCAGGTGGAAAGGAGATGGGTTCCGATGGACGGTTGCCCGGCCGTGAGCAGCGCGCGCAGACGGTTATGGCGCATGGTGGCGTTAACTCCCCTTGTTTTCGCGCTCCTGGTTACGCCTTGGGGCGGCATGGATAAAGGGGGGTATTTTCTGTTTTCCGCACGAAAACCCTCGCGCATAATTGCTCGCACGGTTTTTTTATTTCGTGGTTGCGGGGACGCGATACGATCTCGATTTGCGGTTGAGGGGTGAGTCACACGCCCTTCTTCGCAAGCCGGCCCTCGACCGTCCGCGCCGGCCGGCCATCCAGGGAGCCTCGCGCGCGCATCCCGCAATCGCTCTAAAAACCACAGCGCCGCCGCGTCGCAAAGACCGCGCACCCGTCCCATTTAGCGCCGTGCCGCCAGACCCCTGTCACCGCGGGCATCCGCAGCGTCGAAGTATAATCCCACTGAGGATGTGGGGCGGTTCGCGGATCGCGCGCAGATCGTCCAGAGTCGGCACAGGCCGCTTTGCCAGCGGATTGTGAAGCGTGGCCAAGGCGTCGGGGATATCCCGAACGCAAGCCCTGTTCGCGCGCGCTTACCGGTCGGTGTCGTGCGCGGACACGTCCCATGTCCTCGGCGCCGCAGCCTCGCGCGATGCACATAACATCCATATAAAATATAAGTTATGCTGCGGTATGGCAAACAATCCCGGCTTCGGGCGCGGCCCTTCCGGCAACCCGATCTCACATACCATAAGCTTGAACGGTCACCGCGCGAGGGACAGCGCGTGCGACTGGCCGCTTTTACCCGCGCCTCGCTCAGAACCCAGATGTATCTGGCGGTGAATGCCGGACGGCACACCGCGATCGCGGAAATCGTGCGGACCTCGCGTATCTTCGACGCTTGCCTGACGAAGGTCGCGCGTCTGCCGGGCAGCCCCGGAGACATCGAAACCGTTCGCGGTAACGATGGCGGCCGTCGCCTCGCCCCGGCGCCTGACTCGATATCCCTTGGCGCCATTATCCGCCGAACCGAGGCAAACATGGATCTCGTGGCCTGCTTCGCCGCCGCAGAATCCTGCCCAATCGGCGAGTTGTGTTTACCGCACGCGATTTCACAGAACGTGCGCGCGTCATTTCTGCCGGTAATCGCCGGTATACGCCCACCGGCCCGATCGCGCCGAGACTCGGACTCGCCAGATTGCCGCGGATCGGAGCGCCATGATGGACCCTGAGATCGAATCCTGGCGAAGGCGGCAGCGCGTGGGCCTGCTCGCGGCGCGACGGTCGATCTCCCCCGATGAACGCCGGCGCGCGACCGAAACCATCGTTCGAAAACTGGACAACCTTGCCGTCACGCACAGCAGCGCGGTCATTGGTCTCTATTGGCCGATCCAGAACGAGATCAACCTCATTTTCTGGGCTGAAACACTGGTAAAAAACAGAGCGTGTTGCCTGTGCCTGCCGGTGGTCGCGACGCCGAAATCGCCTCTCGAGTATTGGCGCTGGATGCCTGGCGCAGAATTGGTGCGAGGCTTCTGGAACATTCCGGTTCCGGCGCGCCGCGACGTGGTTCAGCCCGACCTGATGCTCGCCCCTTTGGTTGGCTTCGATCGCGCCCAATATCGACTGGGCTACGGCGGCGGCTATTTCGACCGAACCCTGGCATCGTTGCCGCAACGGCCGGCCGTCATCGGTATCGGCTACGAACTCGGCAGGCTCGATACGATCTTTCCGCAATCCCACGACATTCCCATGGATGCTATTCTGACGGAGCGCGATCACCCGCCGCCGGACCGGAGGACCTATGAAACACGATGACAGCCAATTCGCCCGCACCCTGGTCGCCGGCATGCCCGACGCCATCGTATTTGCGGACGCCGAGGGACTGATACGGGTATGGAACGCCGGCGCCGCTCGAATATTCGGTTTCTCGGAACAAGAGGCTCTGGGCCAATCTCTGGATATCGTCATCCCGGCCACTCTGCGCGACCGCCACTGGACCGGTTTTCGGGAAACGATGCGAACCGGCCGAACGCAGTACGATGACGGACAGACCCTGTCGGTACCGGCGATACGGAAGGATGGCACGCGCCTCTCCGTCGAATTCACCATCGTGCCATTTACCGGCGCGGACGGGCACATCGCCGGCATCGCCGCGATCATGCGCGACGTCTCGGCACGGTTTGAAGAAACACGAGCCTTGCGGAAGCAACTCGCGGAAGCGCGCGCCGATTCCACGCAATCGCAGCTTCAGCAGCATCCATGAAAGACGTTTATATGAACCACGGCTACGGCCACCGGCCTTACCGGTCGACGGCCAGCGCACGGGCCACGAAAGCGAACCGGCACCGTGCCTGTCGAGTAATACCAAACGCCCGAACGATTGACTCTCGGCACCGCTTCTCCCCCTCGTCATCGCACGGCTTCTCCCCGTCGTCATGGCACCGCTTCTCCCCGTCGTCATGGCACCGCTTCTCCCCCTCGTCATGGCACGGCTCGACCGGGCCATCGGGCGCGGCACATCAATCGAACGAGAGGCGCTGTCACCAGTTTATCTAACCCACTCTCGCAATGGGGCACCGCTCCGGATGGCCCGCTCGGGGGCGTGCCATGACGCGGAGAGGACCTCGCGATGGGTCAATCGTTCGTGCCGTTGGTATAACGCGCCAGCGCGCTGACTTCGGTCTTCGTCAGGCGCAAACCCAGTTTACTCCGACGCCACACGATGTCGTCTGCTGTGCGCGCCCATTCTTTGCGGACCAGCCAATCGGCTTCCCGCGCGGTCAGCCCCGCGCCAAAACACTGGCCCAGATCGGCCGGCGACCGTGCGTCCCCCAGCACTGAGGCCGCCAAGGTGCCATAGGCACGGGTGAGCCGCCCAGACTCCGCCGCGGACAGGAACGAATACCGCCGCGCCAGATCGTCGCGTAACATTGCGAACCCATCCCAGGGAAAATCCCCGCCGGGCAGTGCCGCCGACGCCGTCCAATCCGCACCAAGACCGGGAAAATGCGCGCCAAGGCGCCGCATCGCCGACTCCGCCAGCCGCCGGAAGGTGGTGATCTTGCCGCCGAACACGCTCAGCAGCGGCGGCGTGCCCGTCAGGTCCAGCACGTAATCCCGCGTCGCCTCCTGCGCCGCCGTCGCCCCATCGTCGCGCAGCGGGCGCACGCCGGCAAAGCTCCAGACGACATCCGCCGGAGTCACCGGGCGGCGGAACCAGGCGCTGACCGCCGCGCATAAATAGGCCGTCTCCGCGGGCGAAATCGCCACCGCCGCCGGGTCGCCGGTGTAATCTTCGTCCGTGGTGCCAATCAGCGTGAAATCGTCCTGGAAAGGGATCGCGAAACAAACACGCCCATCCCGGTTTTGCAGGAGATAGGGCCGGCCGTGCCCGAACAGCCGCGGCACGACGATATGACTGCCTTTGACCATCCTGATCCTGGCGGGCGCGTTTTGTCCGGCGACCTCGCCCAACACTTTGGACACCCAGGGTCCTGCGGCGTTGACCAGCACGCGCGCGCGTTCCTCGACCCCGCTGGACAGGCGCAGCGACCAGATCCCGTCTTTGGCGCGCGCGGCCACGCATTTTGTCCGCGTGCGAATATCCGCCCCGCGGTCCGCCGCGTCGCGCGCCAAAGCCACCACCAGACGCGAATCGTCCGTCCAGCAATCCGAGTATTCGAAGCCGCGCCGAACATCCGCCTGCAGCGGTTCGCCCGCGGGATCGGCGGGAAACCGCAGGCTGCGCGTGGGTGGCAAAATTTGCCGGCCGCCAAGGTGGTCGTAAAGAAACAGCCCAGTACGCAGCAGCCACCAGGGACGTCCGCCGGGGCGGAACGGCAGCACGAAGCGCAACGGATGCACCAGATGCGGCGCCGATCGCAGCAGCACCTCCCGCTCTGTCAGCGCTTCCCGCACCAGGCGGAATTCCCGATATTCCAGATACCGCAGGCCGCCATGGATCAGCTTCGACGAGGCCGAGGATGTCGCACCCGCCAGGTCGCCCTGTTCCGCCAGCAGCACCGACAAACCGCGTCCGGCAGCGTCCCGCGCGATCCCCGCGCCATTGATTCCGCCGCCAATGACGGCAATGTCGAAAACGCCCGTCACCGATGGTCGTCGGGGGACTCGATCACGGTGCCGGAATAGGGCTCGACGTAGACCAGGTGGTCATGGACCTCTTTCACGCCCGCCGCGTTTTCTGCCACCACGCAGATCGCGCGCCGTTCGTCCGGATTGGTGATCGTGCCCCACACATCCACCACCCCGTTCGCCACCGTCACGTTCAACGTCGTCATCGGTGCCCATGACGCGGCATCGAGCCCGGCGAGAATCGCCGCCCGGATGGCGCGATCGTTGGTTGGCCCGTTTTCGGCTTTGCCGTCCCGTGCATGGCTCAGCAACGCGCGCAGCAAATCCGATCGCGCGACGACCCCGATCATGCGCCCGTCCTCGATCACCGCGACGCGCTTGATTCGCTGCTTTTCCATCGTCGCCACCACGTCTTCCAACGGCGAGTCAGGCGCGACCGCGATCACCTCCGGCGTCATCACATCGCTGACCCGGCGGCCATTGGCATGGGTAAAGTCCAGCGCCTGACGGCCCGGGGAGACCAGCACGCGCAGCCACCACGGCCGGTGCCGCTGTGTGCCGATTTCATCGCGCCGCAACAGATCGCCCTCGGTCAGAACGCCCGCCAGCACGCCTTTGGCATCGACGACGAACAGACCGGAAATCCCATATTGCAGCATCAGGTTCGCGGCTTTCTCCACGGTCTCGTCCGGCGTCACCGACAAAACCTTGCGGGTCATCACATCCGAAGCAATCATCGCGCGTTTCCCTTTTCCGGGCGTTCACCCGCCCGCGAATTTCGCGAGCAGGCGCACATGGGACCGGATCCCATGGTGGAAGCATTTTTGTTCGAATTTCTCGTTCGGGCTGTGAATCCGATCATCGTCCAACCCGAAGCCCATCAGCAATGTGTCGATGCCAAGAACATTCTTCAATGACACCACCACCGGAATCGACCCGCCGCTGCCCATCGACACCGCAGGCTTGCCGTATTCCTCGCCCAAGGCCGCCTGCGCCGCCCGCACCCACGGCGAGTCTGCGTTGACCTGCACCCCTGGCGAGCCATGTCCGCCTTCGTATGCCGCCGTCGCGCCGGGCGGCAACCGCGCATCGACGAAGGCCTTGAACTGGCCCATGACCTCGTCCGGGTCCTGACCGGACACCATGCGGAACGTGATCTTGGCGGACGCCTCGGCCGCGATCACGGTTTTCGCGCCTTGGCCGGTATACCCGCCCCAGATGCCGTTGATATCGGCGGTCGGCCGCGCCCATAACCGCTCCAACGCCGAAAAGCCGCGCTCGCCCGACGGCGTGGACAGGCCGATATCGCCCAGAAACGCGTCTTCGCTGAAGCCAAGCGAGTCCCATTGGGCGCGTTGCGCGTTCGAGATCGGGTGGACCTTGTCATAGAAACCCGGGAGTTGGATGCGGCCGTTCTCGTCGTGCAGATCGCCCAAAATCTTTGTCAGCGCATTGATCGAATTCAATGCGGAGCCGCCATACAGCCCGGAATGCAAATCCCGGGTCGCCGCTTTGACCGTCAGTTGGATGTAGGTAAGGCCGCGCAGGCTGGTGGTCAGCGCGGGGGTATCGACGTCCCACATGTTGGTGTCGCTGATCAGCGCAATGTCGGATGTCAGTTCGGCTTTGTTGGCTTTCAGGAATGGTTCGAGGTTTTTGGAGCCGACTTCTTCCTCGCCCTCGATCAGCACGGTCATCTTCGCGGGAATGCCGCCGCCGGATTCGTGCCAGGCACGCAACGCTTCCAGGAACATCGTGACCTGGCCTTTGTCGTCCACCGCGCCGCGAGCGACAAAGCGCTTGCCGTGCGGGCCATCGATCAGTTGCGGTTCGAACGGCGGGGCGTGCCAAAGCTCCAGCGGATCGGGCGGCTGCACGTCGTAATGGCCGTAAAACAGAATGTGCGGGCCTTTATAATCCGTTGGGCCGTCGAAATGGCCCAGTACGATGGGGTGGCCGGGCGTGGGGCGGATTTCGACGCGAAAGCCGAGGGCGGCGAGGCGGTCGCGCACCCACATCGCGGCCTTCGAACAATCCTCGCGATGTGTCTCCTGGGCGCTGATCGACGGAATACTGAGCAGTTCGAACAGCGCCGCGCGGGATCGGTCCAGGCACGCGTCGGCGTGGCGCAGGACGGTGGCGACGGTTTGGGGGGAGGGGGCGGGCATACGATGTCTCCAGCAGCGGGGATCGCCGGGAGAATGGCGGAAACCCCCGCGGCGCGCCATGCCAAGGTCACGGTCCCGGGAGCTTGCCCGCCACCGCCCGCGAGCTGCCGGCCAGAGCCCGAATGTACGGCTCGCCCCATATAAATTCAGACCAGCTCCAACCGCACCTTCCGCCCCACGATCGCCGCCGCCCGCTGCAACGTCACCAGCGTGACATTCCCATCCTTCGGATCCAGCAACCGTGCCACCTGGCTCCGGCTCGTCCCCATGCGTTCCGCCAGCGCCTTACGGGTCAGCTTCTGCGCCTTCATCGCCTCATCGATCTGCCATGCCAGAACTTCCTTGATGGCGACCGCCTGAAACGCCTCCCGCGTGCCCTCGGCATCGAGAAAACCGTCGAGTGTCGCGAAGCCGTCCGTTTCGCGCGGTGTTTTCGCATCTGTCATGGTACGCTCCTGTCGATCGAATTCCCGTTGCCGCCGCCGCGCCAGGTCCATATCCTCATCCGGCGTTTTTTGTGTCTTCTTCATGAACCCGTGCAACACCACCAACCGCCCCTCAACCTGGCAAAACACGAGTCTCGCGATCCGGTTGCACGGCAGACTGCTCCGAACCTCCCACAACCCGTCGCCCATTGGACGGCACAGCGGCATCCCAACCGGCCACCGGAACTGGACCCGTATCAGGTCATGCCCGATAATCGCCCGATCCTCTGCGGGAAGCCCCTTCAGCCAATCCAGAACGGGCGTTCGTCCCGCCGCCGATTGGTAGGAGACAACCGGCATCTTCTGGAGTTGTCCCACAACCATCCCGCCTCCGATCATGTACATTATATTGGCCTCTCGCGTCAACCGCTTTTCAGGCCCGTCGCCGCGACCCTGACGGAACGCCATAAAGGTAAGGTAAACGCCCCCCTCGAAAGTTCCGCTTGTCCATGGCCAAGGCATGGTATCTTGCGGCGGCGGCCAGACGGGCGACAGAAACGGTCTTACCGCGTGCATGAAAGAATCTCCGCTGTCCCGCGGGCATCGATCGGTGGCAGCGTGCAAAAAATCGACCCAGGGACAAACGCCATGGATATGGTCCTCGACACACGCGCCACCACGCTGGCCTCGCGCTTCGCCGATCTCGATCGGCCGGTATTGCTGACCGGCATCCAGGCCTTGCTGCGCCTGCTGCTGGAACAAAAGCGCCTGGATCACCTCGCCGGGCTGAAAACCGCCGGCTTCGTCTCCGGCTATCGCGGCTCGCCCCTTGGCGCCCTCGACCGCGAGCTATGGGCGCAAAAGAAACTGATGTCGGCCCATGATATCCGTTTCGAACCCGGCATCAACGAAGACCTCGCCGCCACCATGATCCTGGGCACCCAGGAAATCGACGCCTTCCCAGGCAAGAAATACGACGGCGTCTTCGGCATGTGGTACGGCAAAGGACCCGGAGTCGACCGCGCAGGCGACGCCTTCCACTGCGCCAACATGGCCGGCTCGCATCCCCGTGGCGGCGTTCTCGCGGTGTCCGGCGACGACCATGGCGCCCATTCCTCCACCTACCCCCACCAAACCGAATATGTTTTTCAAAACGCGTTCATGCCCGTACTCAATCCCGCCTCGGTGCAGGACGTGCTCGACCTGGGCCTCGCCGGATGGGCGTTGTCGAGATATTCCGGTCTCTGGGTCGCGATGAAAACCACCGCCGAAACGATGGAACAGGCGGCCACCGCCATCGTTCATTCCGCCTCGCGCTTCGTCACACCGGATCACGCGCTCCCCGCCCATGGCATTGGCTTCGATCATACGCTCCGCTTCCCGACCCAGCGCGCCGAACTGGAACGCCGCGTCGTCGATGAACGCATTCCGGCCGCCCTCGCCTGGGCGCGCGCCAACAAGATCGATCGCCTGATCCGCGGCACCAAAGACGCGCCCGTCGGCCTGATCACCGTCGGCAAAACCCACGACGACACGCTGCATGCGCTGAAACGCATGGGTCTCGATCGCCACCCGCAACTCGCGATTTATAAAATCGGCATGACCTGGCCGCTGGAAACCGAGGGTCTTACGGAGTTCGCCCGCGGCAAACGAGTCCTGCTGGTGATCGAGGAAAAACGCGGCTTCGTCGAAACCCAGATACGCGACGCGCTGTACCACCTCCCCGCCGGCGAGCGCCCGGACATCGCCGGCAAAACCACCCCAGCGGGCGAGCCGCTCCTCACCCCGCTGATGGAACTCTCCCCCGAACTCATCGCCGCCGGCATGACCCGATTTCTGGGCGCCGCCGGGCTGAACTTGCCTGAACAACCCGCGCCCCCGGTCATCGAACGTCCGGCCGCGCTGCTGAAACGCGCCCCCGCCTTCTGCGCGGGCTGCCCGCACGCGACATCGACGCAACTCCCGGAAGGCAGCTTCGCCAGCGCCGGGATCGGCTGTCACTTCATGGCGCTCGACGACGGCGAACAAACCCGCACGTTCACTCATATGGGCGGCGAGGGCGCGCCTTTCGTCGGCATGGCCAGTTTTACCGGCGTGAAGCACATGTTCGCCAACCTTGGCGATGGCACCTACCAACATTCCGGAATCATGGCGATCCGCCAGGCGGCCGCGGCCGGCACGCGCATGACCTATAAACTTCTTTACAACGACGCCGTCGCCATGACCGGCGGCCAGCCCGTCGAGGGCGGCCCAACCGTTCCCATGCTGGCCGCACAAATCGCCGCCGAGGGCATCAAACGCATCGCCATCGTCGCCGATGAGGCGGAACGCCTGCCCCCCGCCTCTGCGCTTCCGCCCGGCGTGACCACCCATATCCGCGCCGACCTGGACGCCGTGCAACGATCGTTGCGCGATTACGAGGGCACATCGGTCCTGATTTACGATCAGGTTTGCGCCACCGAAAAACGCCGCCGCCGCCGCCGCGGCACCATGGCGGAAGCCCCCCGGCACGTCGCGATCGTCGAATCCGTCTGCGAAAACTGCGGCGATTGCTCTGTCCAATCCGGCTGCATCGCCATCGAACCGGTCGAAACCCCTCTGGGCCGCAAACGGCGCATCAACACCAGCGCCTGCAACGTCGATCTGTCCTGTCTGAAAGGTTTTTGTCCGAGTTTTGTTACGCTCCCCGGTCCGCCGATTGCACCCGCCGCCGATACCAGGTGGCAAATGCGCGAAGACGAACTGGCCGCGCAACTAACGGATCCCGTTTTGCCGCGTCTGGATGTCTGGCGCGGCCTGTTCGCGGGCATCGGCGGCGGCGGCATCGTCACCGCCGGCGCGGTACTGGGCATGGCGGCGCATCTTGAAGGGCTGCACGTCAAAACACTGGATTTCACCGGCATGGCGCAAAAAAATGGCGCCGTCGTCGCACATGTGCAAATCTCGTCCGATCCAGACGCGCTCGACGTGGTCCGCATTCCCGTCGGCACCGCCAATCTGATGCTGGCCGCCGACCTCGCCGTCGGTTGTTCCGCCGGTGTGTTGGAACGCAACGCCCGCGATGGCGTCGTGATCGGCAACCTCGACCTCGCCGCGTCAGCCGATTTCAAGCGCGATTCCCTGCTGTCGATCGACGCAATGCTGCACCGGCGCACCATCGAGAAGGTGACCGATTCGAAAAACTCGATCTGGCTGCACGGCGTGCAACTGGCGGAGCGACTGTTCGGCAATACCCAGGCCATGAACACGATGTTGCTTGGCCTCGCCTGGCAGCGCGGCCTGGTGCCGGTGGGCCGCGACGCCATTCTGCGCGCGATCGAACTGAACGGCGCCGAAGTCAAAATGAATCAACGCGCGTTCCTCTGGGGCCGCATCCTCGCGGAACGTCCCGCCATGATTTCCGAAGTACTGGGCCGATCCGACCCCGCCCCCCTGGACCTGCCCGCGCTGATCGAGGCCCGCGCCGCCGCCCTCATCGATTATCAATCCCCGGCTTACGCCGCCCGCTATCGCGCCACGCTCCTGGATGTCGAATCCCGCGAAACGGCGCAGACCGGCGCGCCGGGCCGGCTGACCCGCGCCGTGGCGGAGGGCCTGTTCCGCCTGATGGCCTATAAAGACGAATACGAAGTCGCCCGCCTGCAC
>JAYWAX010000190.1:0-2218 GCA_043782125.1 Acetobacteraceae bacterium
CGGCTGGAAGCGACTCTGGGCGTGCCCACGGTCATCATGGATTCGGTGCGCGGCTTTAACGATGCCTCCGCCGGCGCCTTCGCCGAGGTTGCGCGCCGCGCCGATCTGATCGTGCTTTTGGGCAAGGCGCTGGATTTCACGCTGAAAATGGGCGGCGCGCCCATAAATCCAGAGGCGCGGTTCGTGGCGATCGACCCGTCCGGCGCGCTACTGGACCGCGCCGCGAGCGAACTGGGCGCGCGGTTCGTGTTTGGTTGCCTTGCCGATACGATGCCCGCCGCGCAGACGCTGATCCGTTTGGGATCGGGCCGCGATCGTTCCTGGCTCGATACGGCGCGGGCGCTGATCCGCGATCGCCCGGCGGACTGGTCCACGCTGAAATCGAAGACTGACGGAAAACTGCATCCGGCGGAATTGTTCACCGCGCTGCGCCCTTACGTGGATCGCCACCCGGACACGGTGCTTATCTGCGACGGTGGCGAATTCGCGCAGTGGGGTCAGGCGATGCTGCCGAATGCGCGGCGCATGATCAACGGTGTCACCGGCTCGATTGGTTCGTCGCTGCCGATGGCGGGCGGGGCGCGCGCGGTGGAAAAGACCGCGCCGATTTTCGCGGTTCTGGGCGACGGCACCTTCGGTTTCCACATGTCGGAATTCGAAACCGCCGTGCGGCTGAACCTGCCTTATGTCGCCGTCGTCGGCAACGATTGCCGCTGGAACGCCGAATATAATTTGCAGGTGCGCGATTACGGGCCGAACCGCACGTTTGGATGCGAACTCGATCCGACCCGTTACGATCTGGCCGTCGCGGGCATGGGCGGCCACGGCGAGTTGGTCACCCGGATCGAGGACGTGGCCGGGGCCGTCGAGCGTGCGCTGGCAAGCGGGAAACCCGCCTGCATCAACGTCATGATCGAGAGCATTCCATCGCCCGTGGTGCGGGTGGCTGGGGCCTGATACCGCCCGGGAAAGGCGTCAGCGCCTCACCGGCCCTGAAACTTCGGCTGGCGCTTTTCCTTGAACGCGGCCACGCCTTCCTTGTGATCGGCGCTCTGGCCAAGCTGCGGTTGCACGAGACTCTCGACATCCAAAAAGTCCTCGTACGTGCTGTTCGCCATCGAGAACATTTTCTTCGCCATGCCAAACGCGAATGTCGGGCCTGCCGCGAGATCGGCCGCCAGTTCCTCCGCTTTCGCCATAAGATCCCCGTCCGGCACCACGGAATTCACGAGGCCCCAGGACAAGGCTTCCTGCGCGTCCACGAACCGTCCGGTAAACACCAGCTCCTTCGCGCGGGCGATCCCAATTCGTTTCGACAGAAACCAGATCGCGCCGCCATCCGGCGCCAGACCGATCCGCCGGAAAATCTGCGAGAACCGCGCGGTTTCGGACGCAACGATCATGTCGCAAGCCATCGCGATGCTCCAGCCGATCCCAACCGTCGGGCCGCGGACAGCCGCGATCACCGGCTTTTCGATCGCCGTGAGCACCCGCATGTAAGAATGGCTGCCTTGTTGCAGCTTTTCGCGTTCGCCGCGCAATTCCTTGCGTTCCATGGCGCCCACATCGGCGCCGGTGCAGAAAGCGCGGCCCTCGCCCGTGACGATAATGGCGCGGACGGCGTCGTTAAAGCGTAATTCCTGGAAATGTTCGCGCAGTTGCTGGCGCATTTCCCAGGTCAGGGCGTTGAGACGTTCGGGCCGGTTCAGAATGACTTTGGCCACGGCGCCTTCGATTTTCAGATCGACTGGCATAATTTCCCCCTCGTTTGTTTGGTTACGCGAAGCCCTGGGCTCCGCCATCCAAGCCCGTTGACGGCACCGGGGCAAGGTAGCACCTTCCACCCTGAAAAGTTTGGAGGAGCAACCATGCAACGCCCGTTCGAAGGCATCCGCATCATCGACATCACCCATGTGCTGGCGGGGCCGTTCGCCGCTTACCAACTGGGTCTGATGGGCGCGGACGTGATCAAAGTGGAAGACCCCGGCGATCCCGATCAAAGCCGCGATTCCGGCACGGACAACGCGCTGAACCACGCGGGCATGGGCACCGGGTTTCTGACCCAGGGCTCCAACAAGCGCGCCATCACGCTGAATTTGAAAAGCGAGACAGGCCGCGAAATTCTGAAGAAGCTGGTCGCGACGGCGGATGTTCTCGTCGAAAATTACCGCCCAGGGGCGTTCGAGGCGTTGGGTCTGGGGTACGAGGACCTGCGAAA
>JAYWAX010000191.1:0-6197 GCA_043782125.1 Acetobacteraceae bacterium
TACGCGGACCATGACACGAATGGTTGGCAACCGCGGATCGTTATTTCCGGCCGCGGGTGCAAGGCCCCTGCATGAACGCACAACTTTGGTTCGCACCCGCCGCGAAGCCCGTCATTCATCGGCATTTCCGATCAGGGCCGCAACAACGCCATCACGATTTCGATCCCGATCAGCACGATGATCGCGGCCTCCATCAGCGCCGCCCGCGCCGCCGACGCCTCGTCGTACAGCGCCGTGTAGGTATCGCGAATGATCGCGAGCTTCCGGTCCACCGCGCCATTCACCGACGCCACCCGGAACAAATCCAGCGCGGCGGCGTAAATCCGCGCCAGATAGACATCTTCCGTCACCTGTAACGCATTATCCACTTTTTCGCGCAATTCGGAGACCTCGGCGACCAGCGTGTGCAGCCGCCGGGCGAGATCGGCGAAACGGCGCGCACTGAGCAACCGGCGGGCGCGGCGCATGGTTTGCACGGCGTTGTACATGCGCGGCAATTCCGCATCCAGCAATTGATCGTAATACCGCATTTCCAACAATTGCGCGTTGGCGACGTCCAACACATCCATCACATCGGAATCGTCGCGCGGTTCGTAAATGAACGCGCGATCCCAGGTCAGCACAACCAGATCGTCCGCGTACCAGGAAAACCGCTGGCGCAGAAGATCGCGGCGCGCCCCGTCCGACAAAGCGCGATCCTCGCCCGACAACAGCGGCACCAGGTCGATACGTTGCTGTAGTGTTTCCGCGTCCAGGGTCTCATTGAAGGCGCGCACCATGCCAATCAGGTAGTCTTCCTCCAACAGCGCCCGCGCCGGGCGTTGCAAGGCCGCCGCGAAGGTCTGCTGGACTTGCGCCAACAAAACCGGCCAGATCGCCGCCTGCGCGGCTGGCCCGATGGCGCGATCGACGGCGTTCAGATGCCGGCTGAATGCCGTCCAGGGCAGGTTGTCCGCGGTAAATTGCAGCGCCAGGCGAGTGACGCCAAAATCGTAAAGCCGCGCGGTCGCGCCAGCCCAGACCTCGATCCCGTCCACCTCGATCCGAACCGGTTCCAGCGGAATATCCAGCGGCGCGACGCCGAAGGCCACCGCCTTCGCGGGCGTGGAGACAAGCCGCCCCCGGGTCAACTTCGACAAAGGCCGCAAGCCCCACAGCCGCTCGGCTTCCGCGAGATCGATGGCATCGGCGATGTCGAATAACCGGCATGCGATCACGCGGCCCGAAACGACCAGAAGCTCCGGGGTGTTCATGGGTGCTTACCTCGAGCTGGCGCGCCGGGCGCCAACTATGCCCGAACCGGATCGATGGTGGTGGCCCAAAGCGCGTTGTCGGCGACATCGCGCAGAGTCACCGTCATCTGTTGCGTTCCGCCATCGATCTTCACGTGGCCGAAAAACTGCAACCCGGCACTGGGCGCGGTATTCTGCCCCTGCTCTTTGTCGGGCGCCTTGATATATTTCAGTTGCGGACCGAGCGTGCGATCCAGTTCCCCGGGACCGAATGTACCCGCATGGATTGGGCCCGAAACGAACTCCCAAAATGGCATGAAATCCTGAAACGCCGCCTGGTTCGGATCGTAATAATGTGCCGCCGTATAATGCACATCGGCCGTCAGCCAGACGGTGTTCTGAATTTTCTCGGTCTTGAGGAACGACAGCAGATCCGCGATCTCCAACTCCCGGCCCAGTGGTTTGCCGTGATCGAGCTGCGATACGGCTTCGGATCCCTTGTTGAGATCGGCATCGTAAACGACGAAGATACTGATCGGCATATCCGCGGCGATGATTTTCCAGGTGGCCTTCGACGCCTTGAGTTCCCGTTTCAGCCACGCGATCTGTTCCGGTCCCATAAAATACGCTCCTGGGCCATAGTCCGCCTGCCTGTTGTCGCCGTTCGGGCCGCGATAACTGCGCTGATCCAGCATGAACACGTCCACCAGCGGACCGTGACCGATTTTCCGGTAAACGCGCGCGGGCTCATACGGATCGGTTGCGATCGGCATGTATTCGTGAAACGCGCGATGCGAGCGCGCGACCAGCGGCGTGACGAATGTCTCGGTGTATTTTTTGCGCAGATGTTCGGCCCGGGTCAGCGGCTCCTCCGGCCACCAGTTGTTCGTGACCTCGTGGTCGTCCCATTGCACAAACATCGGCACCGCGGCGTTGAACGCGCGCACATTTTTGTCGAGCAGATTATAGGCATAATTCCCGCGAAAATCGGCCAGCGTTTCCGCGGCTTTCGATTTCGCCTCCGTGACGAGGTTTTTCCAGACAGTGCCGTCCTTCAGCTTGATCTCGGCCGGAACGATCCCATCGGCGTAAATCGTATCGCCCGAGTGAATGAAAAAATCCGGATCGTGCTTCAGCATGGTGGCATAGGCCTTCATGCCGCCCCAATCCTCGTTGATTCCCCAGCCCTGACCCGCAGTGTCGCCCGACCAGACAAAGGTCACGGTGCGCCGATCCGCGGGCGCCGTGCGGAAATGACCCACCATCGTCTCACCGAGAATCGTAGGATTGGCGAGGTTTTGGGGAATGGCGCGGTAGAAGATGTCCTGCCCAGGAGGAAGGCCGGTGACGCCCGCCTTGGCGGTCAGGTCGCTTTCAGGCAGCGCGTCGGCCCAAACGGCACCCACGAGGGATTTGAACGACTCGGTGGTCGCGAATTCGAACCGGACACGAGACGGTTGACTCACCCGGGTCCAGGCGATGGCGGCGGTCTGGGTCACGTCGCCGGATTGCAGGCCGTGGGTGATGAACGGGCGATCGGCCGCGCGTCCGATCGCGGGCGCGCAAAGTGTCAGCGCGCCGCCGGTACGTAGCAAACCGCGGCGGGAAAGACGGAGTGTGGTCATGGACGGGTCCCCCTGATGTCGCGGCGCTTGTCGCCCGCAGGGTAGGTCAAACGCGTGACCGTCCAATGACAGAACGATGAATGCCGCCGTTCCCCGGCGGCGCGGGCCTCGGTTTACGATCATGCCGTCGCGACACGGCCGTCACGGGGTCATCGCCGTTGGCCGTTTGACTAACCGGCCAAACGATTGACTCATGGCACTGCGCCGCGACGTCATGGCACTGCGCCGCGACGTCATGGCACGGCTCGACCGGGCCATCGGCCGCGAACCGGCGATTGAACCAGAGGCGCATCTGGCCGTCGATCCCGGCCCTGGGCCGCGAGGGTGGACCGCCTCCAATGACCCGCGCGGGAACAATCCCGCGGCAATCACGTTGCCACCACAGAAAAACCCGGCAAAACGCCACGCAACGCCTGAATGATTCGCTCCGGCTTACACGGCTTTTGCAAGCAAAGCGCGCCCGCAAAGGCGCCCTTCTGCTGCTCCGGCGAATACCCCGACAACACCACGAACGGCACGCCAAGCGCCGTCAACGCCGCCGCCGCCGGGGCCGAGCTCACCCCCGCCAGATTGGCGTCCAGCAGCGCCGCATCGCAGACACCGCGCGCCACAATCGCCAGTGCGGGTTCGAGTTTCATCGCCACGCCGGCGATCTCGAAACCCGCGTCGGTCAGCAATTCTTCCAGCATGAAGGCGAGCATTGGCTCGTCCTCGACAATCAGCACGCGCGGCGCCCGGCTACCGGGCATCGTAATGGGCGCTTGCCGGAACACCGCCCTCCGATCGCGCCAACGCATTCTCGGCCGGCGCGCTTAATGTCCATGCGAGTCCGGTTTCCGCGAAATCGATTGCGACAACGCCATCGACCGCCGCTTCCGCCATGCGCCCAATGACGATTTTGCCAAAGCCGTTCCGCGTTGGCGCCGCCACCTTCGGACCGCCATCTTCCAGCCAGGACATGGAAAACATCGGTTTCGCGGCGGTGGCGTTCGTTTGCCATGCGATTCGCACCTGCCCGTCGCCATTCGACAGCGCGCCATACTTCGCCGCATTGGTGGTCAGTTCATGCAACGCCATGCCAATGCCCTGCGCCGCCGCCGTCGTCAGCAGCGCGCGCGGGCCATCGATCAGGATACGGGTGCCAAACAACTCCTTGAAAAGGCCCAGTTGCGCCTCGACCAGGTCCGCCACGTCGACGCCCTGCCAAAGATTTCTGACCAACAAATCCTGACCGGCGGCAAGCGCATCGATGCGGTCGGACAACCGCGCCGAAAATGTCACGGGATCGCCGTATTTCGCGGTTTGATGCGCCACCGCCTGCACCACCGCGAGCAGGTTCTTCGCGCGGTGATTGACTTCCGCCATCAGCAACTGCACATGCGCTTCCGCGCGCTTACGTTCGGAAATGTCGCGAATATTGCACTGGATCACGGGCTTGCCGTTCGCTTCGTAAAGATTCGCCACGACCTCGACATCCTGGCGCCGTCCCTCCCGGCTGCACAGTGGCAGGTTGTCGTAGCGTATCTGATTGAATTGTTGCAGATCGCGAACGATATCCTGACTTTCCGCGGCATCCTCGGGGAGGCCGATTTCGAACAATTCCCGGCCCACCAACTCGTCGCGCGAAAAGCCCAGCAGCCGGGTCATGAACGGATTGGCATCGACGATTTTGCGGGTGTAAGGGTCGATGACGACAACACCGTCATGCGCGGTTTCGAACAGACGCCGGTAGCGTATTTCCGAAACCACCACGTTATGTTCATGCAGCTTGCGTTCGGTGACGTCGCGGATCACCGCGAGCATGCCGTTGGTTTGTCCGTCCAGGCCCCGTAGTACCGTGACGCCCGATTCGACATGCAGCTCTCGCCCGTCGTGCCTGACATGGATGTTTTCGCCGCGCCATTCGCCGTGTTCCCACAGGGCCGTCCGCGCGGCGGCTTCGTCGTCGGGATGGTGCCAGCGCGTTTCGCGCAGCGCCGTCACCACGCGGCCCAAAGCTTCGGACGCCGAAAATCCATACAGCCGTTCGGCGGCGGCGTTCAAATAAGTGACGCAATCCGCGCCGTCGACGGCGATCACGGCATCGCTGACATTCGCCAGCATTTCGCCGCGGATACGGTTCGTTTCCGCGTCCTGTCCCTGCAGCACGTAAACCCGCGGCCCGGTACTGCCCTGGACCACCAGCGCGTCCACCTCGCCACCGCGAATGGCGCGCAAGGTTTCCTCCGCCTCCTCCAATCGCACGCGCAGCCCGTCATTTTCCCGGACGATGGCCGGCCTTGCCCGCGGCTTCACCGTCATAACAATCCGCCGCCGGCCGCCTGCGCCGCTTTATCCGCCAATTCGCGCAAATCGAGCCCAATGAGAATGCGATCGGTCGCGGACAGATCGCCAATGAACCGGCGAACCGGCAACGGTAACTTCTTGACCAGAGTCGGCGCCGCGATAATTTGTTCTTCTTCGGCGAGTGCCGGATGTTGCGAAATATCCACGACCTCCAGATCGTAGCGCCCGTCCAGATATTGTTCGCAAATCGTCCTTATGTTCGCGATCGCGCGAATGCAACGCGGCGAAGTGCCCGCGATGTAAAGCTGTAAAACATAATGGGCCGCGTCTGTTTCCGCCGGCACAATTTCCGCCGCCTTCGACCGGGTTTTTGGCGTGCTGCTCTTTTTCATGCCGCGACAGGCCTCACGGGTTTCACATCCAGACCCACCAGCACCCGCTCTTCGTTGGACAGGTCGCCAATGATTTTCTTGATCGGCTGCGGCAGGCGCCGGACGAGCGTCGGCACCGCGAGAATTTGGTCGCCGGCCGCCAGTTGCGGGGTCTTCGTCAGATCGACGACATCAATCGTGTACTGACCCGCGAGGTGGGTTTCGCAGATACGTTGCAGATTGACGATCGCGGCCAGCGATTTGACCGTCTGCCCAGCCACGTAGAGCCGCAGTTGATAAGCCGCCACGCCCCCGGCACCATCCTTTTTTCGTCCCTCGGCCTTCATTCCCGTTTGCCCTTATGGGCGCTTGCCTCGTTCGCGCCGCCGCGGTGGCGCGACATCGCGGCATGGTTTTGCATCTCCGTTTTTGCCTGTAACGATTCCTGCGCGATGGCGAAATGCACCTCTTCGGTTTCCGCCTCGGCCTCGGCTTGCAACGCCGCGATCCGCGCCTCGATCGCTTTTCGTTTGGCCGCGAGCTGGCGTAACTTGCGCTCGTGATCCTCCCCGCGCAGCGTCATGGCGATGCGCTCCCGCTCCTCCTGCGCGATGCGCGCACTGCCCGTCAGAACGCGATCGCCGCCGAGATACACGTCGACCAAATCGATACCGCCGTCATTA
>JAYWAX010000192.1:0-2213 GCA_043782125.1 Acetobacteraceae bacterium
CATTTGTTTGAGAGAGCGATTCACGTTTGAGGTTGAAGTCAACTTCAAACGATCGCGCTCTAAGGCGACGCTCACGAATAACCGCTCCATTTGAGGCACGCGCCGCACACTCCGTCATGGTCCGCGAAGGCGGACCATGACGAGATCGTTTGGACCGATCGATTCGTTAATCTTTGGGCGTCTCCTAAATCGCATAGGCGCGCCACGGGGAACCATGGGACTCCCCCGCGACCACGCGCCAACCTGTTGCGGCCGTTACCCCCCGCTCAACCATTCGAATGTCGGCGACACGATCAGCGGCTTATCGGTATCGACACTGACCCCGCACAAAGTCCGGCGCATGCCCGGCACCCGCTTCGCCTGAAATGCCGCGCGCGATGCCTCGTCGGCGCCGTGCAGGATACCTTGGGGAACGTGCGATAAAGTCCCGGGTTTCCGCGCGCTGCTGGCGTCGTGATGGACGAATACGCTTTCGTCGTTATCGACGTTACGATGATACGACGGCAATTCCTCCGCATCGAGGTCGGCGACCGCGATCTGCGGCACGAACGTGATGACGGCGAAGCCCGCCGCTTCAAATGTACACCAGGCGGCGGGCGCGACGTGGATGCGGTCGGAACTGATCGGAATAATGTCGCGGATGTTCAGTTTGAAGGGAAACAGATCGCCTTTCCAACCCACGGAAACCAGTGGATTGTTCCGGTAATAGATAGAACTATAGCTGCCGCCATGCTTGACCCGTAATTCATGCTCTTCGCGCGCAGGAAAGCCGTAATCGCATAATTCCGGAAGGACCAGGACAGTCGGATCGACCGGCATGTGACGCCCGGTTTGCTTATGCTCCGTCAACGACAGCGGCGCCGGCGATTCCACGACGAGCATGTGACTCGCGCCTTTGTCCGGCATCACGCAAAAAGTGATGCCTTTCGGGATCGAGATGTAATCCCCGGGTTCATACGCCAGCCGTCCGAATTCGGTCGCGAACATGCCCGTGCCCAGGTGAACGAAATACAACAAATCCCCGTCGAGGTTCCGGAACGCGTAGGGCATCGCCGCCGCGCGCCGGCTGATCGACACCGTCACATCCGCGTTGGACAACATCGGCTCCGGCTCTCCGCGCGGATCGAAGGCGTCGGACGGTTCGACCCGCATTGTGTCCGCGACGCGGCGCGGCACCAATGGCCCGTCTGTCCGCACGATTTCATTGGGCCCATGCTCGCGGTAAATCATTGCGACCGGCCCAAAAAATCCCTGGCGGCTGATATGCTCCTCTCGCAAGTCGCCAAGTCCGACGCGGGCCTGCCGAACGTACCGGCCCTTGGCATGGTGGATCCACGATCGCATGACATGACACTCCCCGTGTTGGTCGATAACGCCACTCGGACAACCAGAGATCGAGGCGGCGTTTCAGGTCGCCCGTTCGTCCGCACTGACACCGAGTTGCTTCAGCTTCCGGTGCAGTGCGCTTCGTTCCATCCCGACGTATTGGGCTGTCCGCGAAATATTGCCGCCAAAGCGCAGCAGTTGCGATTGCAGGTATTGCGTTTCGAACAGGTCCCGCGCCTCGCGCAGCGGCAGCGACATGATATCGGCGCCAGATTCCATGCTTGGCACGCGCGGCGCGCCGGCGCCGATTTCCGGCGGCAGCATATCGGCGCGGATTGGCTCCGATGCGCCACCGGGCGCCATGATCAGCAGCCAGTCCATCAGATTGCGTAACTGCCGCACATTGCCGGGCCAGTCGTAAGCCTGAAGTGCGGCCAGCGCATCGACCGATAATTCGCGCGCGGCCATGCCGGAGACCTCGGCGGAACGGCCGATGAAATGGCGGGCGAGATCGGGCACGTCCTCCCGCCGCTCCTTCAGCGCGGGCAATTTCACCGGCACGACGGCCAGGCGGTAAAACAGGTCCTCGCGGAACCGCCCACAGCCGATTTCAGCGTGCAGATCGCGATTGGTGGTCGCGATCACCCGGACATCGACCTTGACGCGATGGGACCCGCCGACGCGTTCGAAGCTTTGTTCCTGCAAAGCCCGGACGATTTTGCCCTGGGTTTCCAGCGGCATGTCGGCGACCTCGTCCAGCAGCAACGTGCCGCCATGGGCACGTTCCAGCACCCCGGCGCGGCGCGGGTGTGCGGTGGCATCGGGACCGGTCTCGATGCCGAAGAGTTCTTCCTCGAAACGGGCGGGCGCCATGGTGGCGCAATTCA
>JAYWAX010000193.1:0-6183 GCA_043782125.1 Acetobacteraceae bacterium
CTACGCGGACCATGACACGAATGGTTGGCAACCGCGGATCATTATTTCCGGCCGCGGGTGCAAGGCCCCTGCGTGAAAGCACAACTTTGGTTCGCACCCCGGTCTCTCCCCCTCGTCATGGCACGGCTCGACCTGGCCATCGGGCGCGGCACATCGATCGAACGAGAGGCGCTTTCCGCGGTTTATCGTGCCCACTCTCGCAATGGGGTACCGCTCCGGATGGCCCGCTCGGGGGCGTGCCATGACGGGGAGAGGACTTCGCGATGGGTCAATCGTTCGGGCCGTTGGTATTACCCCGGCGCGGCGGGCATCGCGCGGAATTTTATGCCCGGACCGTGGGACGAAACGCTGACGGAACCTGGAGTATGGCCAGCCTGGGACCGCCGTGGGCCGGTACGGCTGGATTTGACTCGCCGCCGGCAGGCCTTGAGGAGCCGCTCGACGATGATTACCTGTGTTTTCACGTTCCGCCGCCCGGTTCGGGTGGGCGCCCGAGGGATTGCGAAACGCGCTGCCGCGATCGCGTGCCTGACGCTCGCGGCGAATACCGCCGCCTTCGCGGCCGGTGACGATCCACCACCGGTCCTGCTGCCCAACCCCGCCGCGGTGATGATCGAAATGGCGCGCGCCCTGGAGCGCGAGGCGGCGCTTCCGGTTTTGCAACTCGATGGCACCAGCATCACGCGCGGCGACGTGGCCGGGGTTGTCCGGGCGATGCCCGCGAGCTTCGCCAGCCTGGGATCGGACGACGTCTACAAACATGCCATGGAAGTGCTGGTCCGTCAAAAGGCCATGGTTCTGAACGCGCGGCGGCAAGGTCTGGACAAGGACCCCGAGGTGCTGCGGCGCGGCGCGGCGGCGCAGGAGCGGGTCATGGCCGATACCTGGCTGGCGCGGAAGGCGGACGCGGCGGTGACCGAAGACGCGTTGCGCGCGCGCTACCAGCGGGATGTCGCGGGAAAGCCTGGGCCCGACGAAGTGCGTGCGCGTGTCATTCTGCTGCCAACCCCGGCGGATGCGCGCGCGGCGATCGCGCGGCTTCAGGCGGGCGCCGATTTCGCGACGCTCGCACGGTTGGAAAGTAAGGATCCCACGGCCGCGCGGGACGGCGATCTGGGATATGTTTCGGCGGAGGCGGTCTCGCCCGAGCTGGCGGGCGCGATGTTCGCGTTGCAGCCGGGTCAGGTTACCGCGTACCCGGTCCACGCCATGGCGGGCTATTACATTGTGCGGGTCGAGGGGCGGCGCAATCGCGCGACCCCGGGCTTTGAGGAAGCGCGCGAGAAATTGGAGCGGGAACTGCGGGCGGAAGCGGTCCGGACGACGATCGGATCATTGCTTACGGGCGTGCTATTGACGCCCGGCGAGGCCCCCGCGGCTGCGCCGTAATTTACCCCGCGGCTGCGCCGTAATTTGCCCCGCGGCCGGGCTTTGCGCCGCCTGGCGGCTTCGCGGTGCCCCGCCCTTCCGCGACGCTATGGCGCGCGCCGTGGATTACGCCGTAACCCGTGGGGCCGCCCGGCCTGGGCGCGCCCGGCGATAACGCAGGCCCACAAGACCGGCGATACAGAGGACAAAGGTGCCGATCGCGCGGGGTTCAGGCACCTGCGTCAGGGCGATCCCATCGATCAGCGCCATCGGCGGTTTGCCGTTCGGTCCGCCAACGGCGAGGAAGGTCAGAGTTTGGCTGGCCGCCGTCGCCGTGAAGGTCATCGTCTGCGACATCCAGGCCACGTAACTGGAATCCGGCACATTCATCAGCGTCGAGGTTTGCGTCGCACCGCCAAATGTGACCTGCCACTGATCGTGGGTCGCACCCGTAAAGCCCTTCTGTTGCGCGCCTGCCTGATAGAACGACAAAGAATAGAGCGCGCCGGCCGTCAGGCCAGTGACCGTTTGGCTAATCGACTCGCTGTAGAGGTTGTCGGCGTCCGCTGCCAGGAAATTTCCGCCGTCGGGGCTGACGCCCGGAAATACCGTAAAGGTCGCGTAAACGTTGCCCGGACCCAGGTAGCTGGTGCCGCACATGTTATTGGCGCCGCCCAACACCAGGCAATCGATATACCCGCTCTGCCCAGCCGGTTGCGTGACAGCCCAACCCGGTAACGTACTGGGCCAGGGCGCGGAACCGGTCGTGGACGTGGGCGCAAGTTCGGAGTTGGTGCTGTTCAACGTCCCGGCGTTCTCGAACGACCCATTGGTGACGAGGTTCGGCGGCGCGGCGCGCGCGGGTCCATACGCCGCCGCCGCGGCCAGGCATGCGAGCACGACGGCGGCGGCGATACCGGCTCGTCGTGGGCACGCGGAATGGGTCATGGGTGTAACTCCCTGAAATCGCGCGTGAAATTCTCTGTGGCCGTCATCCGGCTGGGTGTCCCGGCACGGGACATGGCCGCCGCCGTTTAAGTGGTTCCGGGGCAGCATAGGGATGAGGGATTACGACGACGTTTCGGACGCGCGCGCCAAACAGGTTAAACGAAACAGCCCGAACGACCGGCTCTTGGGGCGGCCAGGCCATCGAAACATTGAAATGGCGCGGCGGCCCGGCTGCGGCTCGACCCGCCAATGGACGCTTCGATGGTCTACCCTCCGCCGGTGGCGCGGGCCGCAGGCGCCCTCCGGCACTTCGGCCGTTGCGAAGGCCGCCGGATGGTGGGAAGCATTCCTATCGGATTGCCGGTTGGTTTGCTCGTCTGGAGCGTGCCGGATTGAAGCGAGCAAGAGTGACGATACGGAAGGGGTCCATGGACATGACAAAGCAGGCAGTATCTTCCCGGCCAGAGCTATTGGCAGCGGACGACGCGACCATCGACGACGCGATTGCCCATGCCGATCCCATGGTCCTGCGTGGCCTGCTCTACCAGCTCACCGGCGATCAGGAGGTGGCTGCGACCGGCGTGAAGACCGTGCTGGCCGGCTATTTCGACGTCGCCGCGCCGGCAACGGACGAGGATGTGGCACTGCTGCGGCGGAAGGGTGCTGCGTTCCTGAAGTCTTACCGCGACAGCGGCGCGGGCACGATCGGCTCCGGCCCGCCCGACCGGCTCGCGGCCAGCCTGGGGTTGATGCTGGGCCGGACCCTGGAGGGCGAGGAACTGCGGCATCACGTGGAGGAACTGGCGCTCGACCCGGCGGTGCGGTCGCTGCACTGGCGGGAGACACCCGATCCGGCGCGGTTGAAGGACTTCACTGTGACAGTCATCGGCGCCGGCATGGGCGGGCTGAACGCCGCGCTGCAACTGCGGGAGGCCGGGTTCCCGTTCACCGTCATCGAGAAGAACGACGGCGTCGGCGGGACCTGGTGGGAGAACCGCTATCCGGGCGCCCGGGTCGATACGCCCAGCCGGTCTTACACGCACCTGTTTGGGGTGGACTTCCCGTATCCGAACCCGTTTTGCGAGTGGCGGGAAAACGTGAAGTATTTCGACTGGGTCGCCGACAATTTCGACCTGCGCCGGCATATCCAGTTCGGGACCGAGGCCAAGGCGCTGACCTGGGACGAGGCCGCCAGCGAGTGGGTGATCGACATCGTTGGTCCGGACGGCGCGCGGACGATCCGGTCACGCGCGGTGATCACGGCCGTCGGTTTTCTCAACCGCCCGAACATCGCCAAATTCCCGGGGGCCGAAACCTTCGCCGGCGCCTCGTGGCATACGGCGAGATGGCCGGAGGACGGCGACCTGAAGGGCAAGCGGGTGGCTGTGATCGGCACCGGCTGCACCGGGTATCAGATGGTCCCCGAGATCGCGCTCGATGCGGCCCAGGTCACGGTGTTCCAGCGGACGCCGCAGTGGTTGTTTCCGGTGCCCGGCTACCGCTCGCCGTTCGCGCCGCAGGTCAACTGGCTGGACCGCAATCTTCCGCTCCACACCAACTTCATGCGCGCCCGCACATGCTCGCTGGACCGGATCGCCAACGTCGCGGAGATCGATCCAGACTTCCAGGATCCGTACGCCTGCAACCCGCTGAACAAGCGGGCCCGCGAGGGGTGCATCGCATTCGTAGAGCGTAAGCTGGGCAATCCGGCGCTGGTGGCGGCCATGACCCCGGCGCACCCGGTCTGGTCGGCCCGCGCGGTTGTCGTCGATCCGGACTATTGCATCCTCGACGCCCTGATGCGCGACAATGTCACGCTGGTCACCAGCGGGATCGAGCGCATCGAGCCGCGCGGCGTCGCCGCCATGGACGGGACGCTGCATGAGGCCGACGTGATCGTCTACGCCACCGGCTTCCATGCCACGGAATACCTTTATCCGATGACCATCGCCGGCCGGGGCGGGCAGACGCTCGAGGACCTGTGGAAGAAGGATGGCGCGCGCGCCTACCTCGGTTGCATGATGCCGGGCTTTCCCAATCTCTGGTCGGTTTACGGCCCGAACACCAACGGCGGCCTCACTGTGGCGACGTTCCACGAGAAGGTTGCCCATTACGCACTTCAGTGCATGGAGGCGCTGGTACTGGGCCAAGGCGGCGCGATGGAGGTCCGGCCGGACGCCTTCTGGCGATACAACCGCCTGGTGGACGAACGGAACCTGACCAAGGTGTGGAGCGACCCGCGCGCCCAAAACTACTATTGGACCGAACACGGCCGCTCGGCCGTGATGAACCCGTTCCACACCGCCGAGATGTCGGGTTTCCTGCGCGAACCCGATCTCGCCGACCTGGCGATCGCCTGACGGGCTGCGGCTTTCGCGCTGGCGCGACGATCGATACGGCGGATTTCAGGCCTGGAGGCTGTTATGGCCGCCCGGCCGAGTCGAGCGGCATTCTTGAGCATGAGGCAGGCGAAGGCGATGACGTGGAGTCTGGCCAGCGCGCTGGCTTATGGCCCATGGTCATCGACGAGTGCGCGGCATCGCGTGGCCCATGCGAGCGGCTGTAAAACCGCGCGGAACCCGGGTTTTTTTCAGCCACCCGGCATGGGAAGAGAATGTTCGGAGGGAAATAGAGTGGCGTCCCGTACGAGATTCGAACTCGTGTCGCCGCCGTGAAAGGGCGGTGTCCTGGGCCTCTAGACGAACGGGACCGCGTGCCCATCGATGGGGCGGCCGGTGGATACAAGCCTCTCCAACCCAGGTCAAGCCACAGCGGCGTCGGAAATGACGAAGCCAGGATTTTCCGTCCCGTTCCACGCCTCGACCCGCAGATACCCCGCCAGATGCAATGGCACCCGGTCCCGGCTCAGCAGCGCATCCGTCAGCGCGCCTTCTCGTGCGCGGAACATCATCGCCTTCAACCTCGGGCCGCCGCTCTCGCCCTCCAGGAAAAGGCGAATCGACGCCGAATCCTTCCCCACCCGGTCCGCCCGGATCACCCGGGCGCGCTGCAACACCAGCACCGGTTCCTCATTCCCGGCGCCGAAGGGCGCCAGCCGTTCCACCTGCCGTGCCAGATCGATCGTCGCGCCGGGCACCGACAGCGCCCCCTCGACCACCAGGTCCACCGCCCCCGGCAGAGTCGCCGCCGCCGCCAGGCGCTGGTTCAGAAACACCCGGAAATCCTCCACCCGGTCCGCCGCGCAGGAGAATCCGGCGGCCATCGCATGGCCGCCGCCGGTCGCAAGAATCCCCGCCTGCCGCGCCGCGATCACCGCGCCGCCCAGATCGACACCCGGCACCGACCGGCCCGAGCCCTTCGCCATCCCCGCCGCGAGTCCCGCCACGCAGGCGGGCCGGTTGAACCGCTCTTTGATCCGTCCGGACACGATGCCGACCACGCCGGGATGCCACCCCTCGCCCGCCACCACCAGCACCGCGTCGCCGGCTGCCGCCTGCAGCGAGGCCGCGTGCATGGCGGCCTCCAGCATGCCCGCCTCGACCTCCTGGCGCTGCCGGTTGATCCCGTCCAGCCGCTCCGCCAGCGCCAGCGCGTCGATCCGGTCCTCGCACAGCAGCAGCCGCAGCCCGAGATCGGCTTCGTCGATGCGGCCGGCAGCGTTGATGCGCGGGCCAAGCGCGAACCCGCAGGTAAACGCCGACAATTTTTCCCGCGTCTGGGCGACCTCCAATAACGCCGCGACGCCGGGCCGGGCGCGGCGGGACATCACGCGAAGGCCCTGGAAGACAAAAGCGCGATTGACACCGGACAAGGGCATGACGTCGCAGACGGTGGCCAGCGCGACCAGGTCCAGCAGACTCATCAGATCGGGCTCGGCCCGCGCCGCGAAATACCCGCGGCGGCGTA
>JAYWAX010000194.1:0-2203 GCA_043782125.1 Acetobacteraceae bacterium
CTGGGATTACCTGCGTGGCAACAAGCGCAGCCACCGGATATGGGACACGTACGATGAGATTGTCGAAGCCTGCGCGAACGCCTGGCGGGTCCTGATGGACGATGTGGATCGCATCCGGTCGATCGCCTATCGGGAATGGGCATGTGTCAATCTTTAAGCGCGCTGGTATTCGTTCCGGGAGTGGCGCATATTGTTGTCGTCGAGACCGATATACCAATGGTCCGCCATTGGTCGCGTCCCGCCGGCGGGATCTGGTCGCATGTGCTGTTGGAACAGCTCGACGCCGCGGTTCGGGTTCCCGAGATCGGCATCGAGCTCGAACTGGGCCGTCTTTACGAAGCCCTTACATTCCGGGCGCAACCGCGATGGGTTCACGACGGGAACGGGCCTCAGGCGGCCGAATAATGGCGGCCGCCGCCCCGCGTCAGCGCGACGGCGGTGGCTGCGTTTGGGGCGCGGGGGCGGATTTAAGCAGCGTGCTCATCAACGGACCCAGTTCCGGCGGCAGGCCCACGATGGTACTGGGCAGTTTCCCGTCGGTCTTCTGGCCGAACGCGCGCAGCGCATCCGCCGCAGCCAGGGCCTGAATGGTCGCGGCATGCGGCGCCAGCAGCGCGGCGATAGCCTGATCCTGTGTCGCCACGTAACGCCGGTTCACCGCTTCCTGCACCTGCGGATCGAAGGTGAAGGTGTCGGCCCAGCCCACGAAGTCCAGCGTGATTCCGACGGCGGAGAAATATTCGGCGGCCTTCGTCTTCACGCTTTCGATGATTTTCACCGCTTCCTCGTTCGCCTTGTCGAACGTGCGCGAAGCGATCTCGTCGCAAACCAATGTCTGGATTTTCTTGCGCCCGACATCGTCCATCACTTCCGCCAGTTTGCGGCTGTAATAAACCGAGGTGAAGATGATCCGCGGATCGCTGCGGTCGCCCTGCGGCGAAATGACCCCGAAACGATACAAATACTTCGCCGCATTCGCTTCGGTTACCGACGTGCCGATGGACACACCGACCGCGATATTCAGACCTTCCCGGCTTTGACAGGGAAAACCTTCCTTCTTTTTCGAAGTGCCGCGGTCGTGCGCATCGACCCACTCGCGGCTGAACGGCGTGCGATCGACGATAATCAGACGGCCGGCGGGCACGTAAAAATCGTAAAACGATCCGGAGCCGGACAGTTTCACATGCGGCACGATGAAGCGCTTCAGGGCGATCTTGTTGGCGTTGAGATAGGCTTCCGATTCGAACTGTGCCTGGCTGTCGCGATTGGCGCCCGCGTCCGGAATCCAAAACCCGGTTTCATTCGGCAGGATCGTATAGGCCTCGGTAAAGTCGGTCTTGTCGTAATAGGCCAACGCCGGATAAGGCGCGGCGAGCAGGCCGCCCGTCAACAGCGCGGCGGCGAACAGGCTCAGTACCGGGCGCCACCAAATCGCCACGAGGACACCCAGCAGCACGATCGCGGGAACGCCAAGGTGACCGAAGAAGTTCATCCCGATCGCCGCCCCGAAATACGCGAGGTTGCTGTTGTCGAACTGCAGGCCGGCCATTTGGGCGGCCCCGATTGTCGCCACCGGGTTCAGCAACGCATTGATCCAGCCGTACAGCAGGATCGCGGCCAATGTCAGGATCGCCCGCACCGCGAGGCCACGCCCACCCGATTTTCCGACCGCCGAAGACGTCACGAGCGCGCCCATTCAGGTTCCCCTTGCGAAGATGCCGTCACCGAACCGGCGGCGATTTCGCGTAACATAACGCCAGCGATCCGTCACGTTACGTCGTGTATCGAATCAGTATGCCGCCGCCCACCCGTCCCGGCGCGGATCGGAGCCAGCCATGCGCACGCCATTGTCCAGAACGCGGAGGACCTGGACGCTGCACGGCCCCTCCAGCGGACCGGCGCGGCGCAAGCGGTGGCCCAAATGTTCCAGGCCTTTCAGCACGTCCGCGCCGAAGCCGGGCTCGATGGTCAGGAGGCCGTCGCCGTCATGCGGCCAATTCGCACCCTGCCCGCGCTGGGAGGAGGTCCAGCGCGGCGCCTCCACCGCCATTTGCGGGTCGGCCCCCAGATCCATCATCGCCGTGAGGACCTGAAGGTTAACCTGCACCTGATTATCGGCGCCCGGCGTGCCCTCGACCGCCCAAAGCCGCCCGTCCTTGAACACCATCGGCGCGTTCATCGTGTGGCGGACGCGCTTGCCCGG
>JAYWAX010000195.1:0-6158 GCA_043782125.1 Acetobacteraceae bacterium
TGATGCCGTCCTTCAGGACCGGCACATTAAAGTTAAGAAGCAGGCCGAGGCTGAGCCCGCCAAGGCGAAGATACGTCAGCAACTGTGCCTCATGGACGGGCATTATGCGTTCGACGGCTTTTATTTCGATAATTAGGCTGTTGTCGGCGACGATATCGACTTGATAGGCATAGTCGATGGCGATTTCTTTGTATCGGATTGGAATCTGCTTCTGCCTTACGTGCGGGATTCCGGCCCGATCGAGTTCGAAACACAGGCATTTCTCGTAGGCGCTTTCCAAAAGTCCAGGACCGAGATGTCGATAAACTTCGATGGCGTGGCCGATGACTTTGCCGGTGAGTTCGTTGCCGGGCGTGGTATTCATGGGAACCTCTGTGTCTCTGTGGTGAATCCTATTGGTGCAAGGTCTGACGTGCGCTCCGGGCAGGGGTTCGTGCGTTCCGGCGGCCGGTAAACGTTACTACAGTGACACAGAGGCACAGAGACTAATTATGGAGTGGAATGGCCTGGCATTTATTTCAAATTCTCGTGCGTGTACCACTCGGTTGGACCGATCGGGTGGAACCGCCCGATGACGTTGAACCTCGCATTGAACAAGGTTCGTATTGGCATTAAGGGCAAGGTGCCTGCGGCGGCGATAATTCAGTCCTGGCCGCGATTGACGACGTACATGTTATTTTTCGTTTCGTTTGATATTTATGGCGCCTGGATTGATATAAAACATCTATTTGTCCGGGATATCCGGGAAAGCCGCACGCCATCGGTTTATCTTGTTTTTATATCGCCAGGATTTGATCGTACCCCAGGCTCGCGAACCCCTTAACCTCCCCCACGCATCGAATAATTCTTCAAAATCTCCCCATTGGCGGACAGCACCTGTCCGGAAGCTTTGTCCCGGCGCCAGAGGGCGTGACCGATGCCTGTGCCGGCGGCCGGCGCCACTTTCCCCACCGGGCGTGGCATTTTTCGCCCTCCCTCGATTCAGGAAATCGTGACCCCACTGTCCACGGGATAAACATGTCCTGTCATCATGCGCGATTCGTCGGATGCGAGGAAGACCGCCATGTTGGCGATGTCCTCGGGCTCGATCGGCCCCATCAGATGGGCATCCGTGAGTTTTGCCAAACCCGCGTTGCCCGCGACCAAAGCCCGGACACGTACGGTCATGGTGGCCGAGGGCGCGATGGCATTGACCCTGACTTTCGACGGCGCGAACTCAACCGCCATGGACCGCGTGATCGCGGCGACCCCGCCCTTCGCGGCGGTGTAACAATCGCGGCCCGGAACGCCCATCAGCGCAACGTTCGACGACATGTTGATGACGGAGCCACCACCCGAGGCGATCAGCGCGGGAATGCCGAAACGGCAACCCAGAAACGTGCCGAACAAATCGAGCTTGATCACCCGCCAGAATTCCTCGATCGGCGCGTCCACGACGGTATTATCGACATTGGTCGATCCCCCCGCGTTATTATGCAGCACGTGCAACGCGCCGTAATGCTTCATCGCGGCGGCGACAGCGGCCTGAACACTGTCTTCCGAGGTCACATCCGTCGGCACCGCGATGCAGTCCCCGCCCGCCTGCGCGATAATCTGCGCGGTCTGCTCGCCGGCCGCTTTGTTGAGTTCGGCGATGACGATCTTCGCGCCCTCGGCCGCCATGGCCTTGGCGGTGGCGCGCCCGATACCGGTGCCCGCACCCGTGATGAGCGCGACCTTGCCCGCGAGACGTGACATGTTCGATTCCTCCGATGACGCCGGCGATTTGTGAGCCGGAGCGGGAGGCGGATCAAGGGGACGGGGTTGCGACCGGGAGACCGCCTGGCCAGCGCGAACGTCGCGGCCGGAGAACTCGATCTTATTCCAGAATAAACCGGCGCAACACCGCCAGTGTCCTCTCGGGATCGTCGATATGCGTCCCGTGTCCGGCATTTTCGAAGATCTCCATTCGAACAAGTTCCGGGCGGATCGCGGTGGCGATCGTTTTCGCCAGTTCCACCGGGCACCGCGGGTCCTGGGCGCCAGACAGGACCAATGTGGGGCATTCGATCCGGTGCAGCAACGGACGAAAATCCATCCGCGGCGCCTCGTGCCGGAAGAAATGAACGGAAATCGCGTCGTTCAACACCGTCCGGCGTTTTGCATCCGGATCGCCGGCCCTTGTATTGTATAAGGGAAAACATATGGACCGGAATGCCGCCAGCGTTTCCGGCGTTGGCGCAGCGAAATGCGTGGCGGCGGCGGCCCGGGCACGGGCGCCGCCCAATTGTTCGAACATGGCGAGTTGCGGGGCTTCCTCCAGGACCGGCGCGGTACTGTAAAAAATCAGCTTTCCGGCATGACCGGGATGGCGCACGGCGTAGGACTGGGCCACGAACCCGCCGAAGGAATAGCCAAGGACAATCGGTTTCTCGATGCCCAACGCGTCGCAGAAAACGCGGACATCGTCGCCCCATTGCGCCAGCGTCCACAGCGCGGGGTCGCCGTGGTCGCTGCGCCCATTGCCGCGGTGATCCATGGCGACGATCTGCGCGACCTCCGCCAAACTGTCGAAAGCGGGCCGGAACATGCTGTGATCGAAGCCGGGCCCGCCATGCAGCAGCAGAACCGTGGGGCGTTCGCGCATCTGGCGGCCCTCGGGCACCAGTTTTTCGCCGTTCACGTCGAAGAACAGGCGGATCCCGTTAACGCGCACAAACATGGAGGGACTTTCAGACGACGTCGTTGGGACGCAAACGGCACAGGGCCGCATCGGCGTCGCTTTCGATTTGCACGGTGGCGTGGCCGATGCCGAAGCGGTGCCGGAGTTCGGCCGCGAGGTCGTGCGGGCGGCGGTCTTCGGGTTCGGCGACGTAGACCAGATGCACGGTCAAGGCGGTTTCGGTCGTGCTGAGCGCCCAGATGTGGAGGTCGTGAACCTCGGTCACACCGGGCAGCGCGGTCAGCCAGTCGTGGACGGCGCCGTGGGAAACGCCTGCGGGCACGGCATCCATCGCCAGATCCGCGGCCTCCCGCAAGGCGCCGATCGTGCTCCAGGCGATCAGGGCCGCGATGGCGACGCTGACGGCGGGATCGATCCAGTGCCAGCCAGTCAGGCGGATCGCCAGCGCGGCGAGGACGACGCCAAGGGAAACGGCAGCGTCGCCGGCGAGGTGGATGTATTGGGCACGGATGTTCAAATCGCCGTGCCGTCCGCCCATGAACAGCAGCGCGGAGCCGCCATTCACCAGGATGCCAATCGCCGCGACCGCCATGACGGTGCCAGAGGCGACGGGCGCCGGATCGTGCAGACGGTGGAAGGATTCAACCAGGATCGCGCCGACCGAAATCAGCAGGATGGCGGAATTTCCCAAGGCGGCGGCGATGGAAAACCGGCCCCAGCCATAGGTGCGCCGCCGCGTCGGCGGGCGGCGATGCAGCCAGACCGCGAGCCAGCCCAGAAGCAAGCCCAACACGTCGCCAAGATTATGGGTGGCATCCGCGATCAGCGCGACGGAGTTGGCCGCGATCCCGAACCCGGCCTCGGCGATCGTGAAGGCCAGGTTGGCGGTGGCGCCGATGGCGAAGGCGCGATCGTACCGGGCCGGGGCATGATGATGGCCGTGCCCGTGGCCATGCCCGTGGCCATGCCCGTGGCCATGCCCGTGGCCATGCCCGTGGCCATGATCGTCATGGGCATGATCGTCATGGGCATGGCCGTGGGCCGGGGCATGGCCCACAGGAGAGGTTTGGCCCTTTCCGTGCGGAGAATCGTGCTTGTGGGTGTCCATCGTCGCCAGTCTATGCCACGAAAGCGCCGGGCTCGCCCACTCCATCCATCCGAGTCTCCGAGTCGAACGGGAATCTCCCATGAATACCATCCAGGCCATTTTGATCGCGATCCTGCAGGGCGCCACCGAACTTTTCCCGGTCAGCAGTTTGGGACACGCGGTCGTGCTTCCCGCTTTGCTGAAAACCGGGATCGATCAACGTTCCCACGAATTCCTGCCGTTCCTGGTCTTCCTGCATCTGGGCACCGCGATCGCCTTGCTCGTTTATTTCTGGCGCGATTGGTGGATGCTGTTTCTGGGCGTCATCGGCATGGCAGAGGAAATTATGGTGCGCGAAAGCCGCCGGGTCTTCATGCTGATCGTCATCGCCACCATCCCCGCCGTCATCGTCGGCTTCACGCTGGAAAAATTCGTCCGCGGCCTGTTCGGCTCGCCGATTATCGCCGCGTCGTTCCTCGTCGTGAACGGGTTGTTGCTTCTGTTTGGCGAGCGGTTGCGGAATCGCGGACACAGGGAGTTGTCCACGCTGACCGTCAAGGACGCGTTGTGCATCGGGCTGTGGCAATGCACCGCGCTGATCCCGGGCATTTCGCGGTCCGGCGCCACCATTGTCGGCGGGCTGTTGCGGGGCATCACGCATGAGGGCTCGGCACATTTTTCCTTCCTGATCGCGACCCCGATCATCTTCGGCGCGACGGTGCTGGAAGTGCCGAAGCTGATGCACGAACAGGTGGCGCCCGGGGTATTCGGGCTCGCGGCCATGGCGGCGGTGGTTTCGGGTATCACCGCCTGGCTCAGCACCTGGTTCCTGATGCGCTATTTCCGCAGTCACGACGACTGGGCTTTAAGCCCCTTCGCGGCTTATTGCATCGTCGCGGGTCTGGGCAGCCTGGCGGTGCTGATGGTGTAACGAAGGCGCGTGGTGGATTGGCAGGCGGCGGCGAAGACCGGCGGATTGTCCGTTCGGTCTTCGCCGCGTCGACTGGCAGGCCGATCGGGTCATTCAGGCCGTATCGGTGCTGCTACCGGCACCGGAACACGCGGGCGGCCGCCCAGAGAAGGGATGGCAGCGGCTTGATTGGTGGCTGAAACGGTCCGCCCGGCGATCTCGCGATCCAGGCGGGCGGCGAGGGATCGGCTGACGCCGGTCATCGGTAACCGCACCTCCGGGCTGTCGATGAGGCCCGTGCGCCACAGCCAATGCTTGATCGGGGCCGGACTGGGCTCCGCAAACAGCAGCCGCGGCAAATCCGCCAGCGCGTGCCAGGCCGCGAGGGCTGCGGAACGATCGCCTTGCAACAGCAGGTTCCGCATATCGGCGAACGCCTTGGCGGCGATATGAGCCGAGGCGAGGATGCCGCCGTCGGCGCCTTGGCTGAGCGCGGTATGGAACAAGGCGTCTTCCCCGGTCAGAACGGCGAAGCCTGCGGGACGGCCGCGGATCAGGTCGAAGGATTGCGCGGCATCGGCGCAACAATCCTTGACACCCACGATGTTCGGCAATTCCGCCAGCCGCAACATTGTTTCGTTACCGAGATTGACGCCCGTGCGGTATGGGATGTTGTAAATCGCGATCGGCCGCGCCGTGCCCTCCGCCAGCGCCGCGAAATGCGAGTACATTCCGGCCTGCGAGGGCCGTGTGTAGTACGGGCAGGCAATGAGATACCCGTCCACCGGCCACGTGTCCGCGCGAGACCGTGCCGTCAGCACTTTCCGCGTGTCGCTGCCGGACAGGCCAAGCCAGAGCGGCATCGAACGCGGCGCGACGGCATTTTCCTCCGCCGCGATCGCGACGAGGCGTTCGGTTTCGGCATCGTCGATCGTCAGCCCCTCCCCGGTCGTCGCGGCGAGAATCAGGCCGTCGATGGGTTCGGCGGCGTAATGGCGAATCATGCGGCGGAGCGAGGTTTCATCCAGCGCGCCGTCGCGGAAGGGGGTGATCAGCGGCAGCCAGATACCGGAAGGTGGCGTGTGCATCGAGGGTGTCTCCTGAGGTGCCGGAGACGGGCGCGGATACAAAAAAACCCCGTCGGAACCGGCGGGGTTTGGGTCGATCCTGTGTCGCGATGTCTACTGGCGCGCGCGGTCCGACGGTCCCCTGGGGAGGAGACGTTTTTTGGTGCTGTCGAAGATGCCGCAAGCGATGTCCATGGGTGGATCGGTATCTGCGGCGATCCAGTTTGTCAATCGCGGCCAGAATGTCCAGCGGGATAATCGCTTGAAAACAGCCGCGGCGCGTCTCCCCGTCATGCACGCCCCGAGCAGGCCATCCGGGGCGGTACCCCCCGCGATTTCGCGCGACCCAGCAGCGATCCTTTCCCCGGACACTGTTTGTGCCGCGACCGATGGCCCGCTCGGGGGCGGGCCATGACGGGGAAAGGCACGCCG
>JAYWAX010000196.1:0-6155 GCA_043782125.1 Acetobacteraceae bacterium
GCCGGGCAGGTCTTCGACGCCTTCCATCAGGGCGATGACCTGGTCCTGCTCGCCTTTGCGCACGGGGGCGAAGCCGACGCCGCAATTGCCCATGACGACAGTGGTGACACCGTGCCAGGAGGAGGGTGCGAGGTGCGAATCCCACATCGCCTGGCCGTCGTAATGCGTATGAAGATCGACGAAACCGGGGGTGACGGACAGGCCCTTCGCGTCGATTTCGTCCGTGCCGGAGCCGGAGATCGCGCCGACGGCGGCAATTTTGCCGTCCTTGATGGCGACATCGGCTTCAAAGGGGGTGCCGCCGTTGCCGTCCATGACGGTTCCGCCGCGGATGACGACATCGTATTCGTGGGCCATGGACTCTTCCTTTGGGGCGGGTTTCGCCTATGTCTCCGCCGATTTTTGATGGGGGTCAAGGTCGACGGCGCCGAAAGTGTCGTGGTCACGGTCATCGTGCGTGTGTCCGAATGACAGGCCTCGAAGTGCGACGCCAACAAGTGTCGAATTGTTCACGCGTGCTACAGGCCTTGGGATAACTCCTCGTAAGTGCGGTCGAGCAGCTGCTTTGTATGCGGTTTGGGATCGATCCCCCGGGCATGAACGATCCTCAGTATTTCTGTTCGTTTGTCCCAAAACGATCTCGATGACGATGCAAATACGCCAGATGCGAGACATTGAGTAAAAGCCTCCGCGCCGGCGATGCCAGGCCGAAAACCTCGCGCTCTTTGGCGGGAAGCGTTTTGGAGAACAGCATCTCGCCTGAGTCCTGAAAGCTGATAAGAGCGCGGTCGAACAGAGCGTCCAAATGAACGGCGAGCAAAAGACCATTAAACACATCGATCCGCTCACGGTTGTTGCTGTCACGCCATGCCTTGATATGGGACGCCCGGAGCAACTCGGGTGCCGCCACGCCCGTCAGCGCACATTGCCCTTGCCAAAAATTCAGTAGATCGGCTCTGAAGCGGCCTTGTCCGATTCGCGCCTTCGCCAGAACCATTGCCTCTGTTTCGACTGCGTGAATTTCGCCTCTGAGTTCATTTTCGGGCGCCAGAGGTTGGCCCGATCCCAGCGCATTTTCCAGCTCGCCGATGAAGTTTTCATGTACCGATCCGCTGACGAAGCCGAACGCGATACCGAAATGGGTAAGGCCGTGCCCATTGTCTCGCCGAGGAAATTTCGAGAGATTTAAATTATGATAAAATTCAAGTCGCTCATTTTGGACCATACTGGTCAAATGAGCGAGCGTTGAGTAAAATTCCTCAAACGCCGGGTGGATAACGATCGCCCGGCCAGAGTCTGACCTGACGTACAACGTCAGATCGCCGCGGCTGAGCTCGATAATTTTCTTCGAACCGGTAGGCATCGCAACGAAGCCGAGCGCACCGAACCCGGCGATAATTGTATCTGAGCCGAGCGAAGGACCGCCATCCTCAGAACCCCGCGTCGCCGCAATCGATGGGTTATCGCGAAAACCGGCATATGCCCGGAGTGCCACGGCGATGTCACCGATAACCTTTCGGGGGACCTTCGCGATGACGCGGGGATCGTTCCTCAACTCCCCGGCCAGCGATCGAAGAACCATCGGTGGCGCGGTCTCCACCGGTGTTTGCAACAAATTTTCCAAACGCCGGAGACGCGAGGGATAATCGCCCGCAGCATGCGGCCCGAGCGGCCGGCCTGTCGAGGCCGACCGGTGGCCGGATGTCAGGTGGCGTTGAAATGCATCGAATGTCATGGCATCCTGCGTGAAACAGAAGCCTCAGCCCGGCCGAAGGCCCGTCGCAACCCCCGCCGCCATCCGGTGCCGCGCGATCCGCGTCCGGTCCACCGCCGGCCGGATCAGCAGGAACCCCAGGACGCCGCCCGCCACCTGCATGAACGCACTGATCAGAAATCCCGTTTGATATCCCTCCAGCGGTGTCGCCGCGCTTTCGATGATGGTGCCGGTGGCATAAGGCGCGATCACCCCGGCCAGCGCGTAGATCGCGCCGAAGATCGCAATCGCCGCGCCGCGCTGCGCGATCGGGGCGAACTCGGCGATCATGGGTGCGCACACCACATAGATCGGGCCGGTCAGGCCGGTGCCCAGTACCAGCAACGCGATCTTGGCCTCGCTGCCCGGCACAGCGGGGAGCAGGCCGATCAGCAGCCCCCCCGCGATTAACGGCACGGTGCCAAGCAACCCGCGGGAGACTCGGGTGGGCACGCCTTTGGCCACCAGGACCTGGGAGACCCAGCCCGCCAGCATCACCGTGCAGGCGCCCATGATCCAGGGCAGGGTGGCAATCCAGCCCGCAGCGGATTGCGAGAAGCCCAGTGCTTTGACCACGAAGGGCGTGAACCAGGTCAGGCCCAGGGACAGCGCCCAATAGGCGCCGAAGCAGGCCAGCACGCAGCCGATAAAGGTTGGCGCCAGCAGGATATGGGCATAACCCACGCGGTCGGCTCCGGGTTCCGGCAGTGGCGCGTCGGCGATCGGGCCGTCCTTACCCAGAAAATACCACGCGATTGTCCAGACCAGGCCGGTCAGTCCCAGAGCAAGGAAGGCGCTGTGCCAGGAATATTTGACGATGATCCAGTTTAGCACCGGCAGCGCCACGACCACGCCGATCGCCGCGCCTTGCGACAAGATCGCCGTCGGGATGGTGCGTTTTTCGTCCGGGAACCATTTGTAAATGGCGTGCAATGCGATCGCCGCAGCGGGTCCCTCGCCCGCGCCCAGAAGCACGCGGCAGATCAGCAGCGTCGTGAACCCCACCGCGCCCACCATCGGGAATTGGACCAAAGCCCAGGAGGCGGCAAGGATGAGGACGATCCAGCGGGTGGGCCGGCGATTGGCCAGGAAGCCGACCAGGATGCCGGAGATGGAGAACAGCAGAAAAAAGCTCGACCCGAGCAGGCCGTATTCCTTCGGGCTCAGGCCCAGCTCCTTCATGATCGGCACGGCGGCGAGACCGACGATGGCTTTATCCGCGAAGTTGATCATCATATAGAGGAACAGCATCGACGCCACGGTCCAGGCGCCCTTCGGTGTCGGCATGTTCTTGTCCTTCCGCCGCGCAGTCCGCCGCGCCGGATCAGTTCAGCATGAAGGCGGGCGGCCGCGAAGGCGTGGCGGCGCGAAATCGCTGTCCGGCTTGCTTGCGGTCTTTGGCCGCGATGCCCAGATTTGTAACAAGCAGGGCGATCCTGGACGCCATCCCATCCCGGGTGGCGCCAAACCGAGGGAAAGCGAACGATGGCCACACAGGCAACGATTCTGATGGATTCCGGCGATCCGGACCCGACCTGGCAGCTCACCGATGCGCAGGAGCGGATTTTCAAGGAACTTCTTGCCGCCGCGCCGGTGCCGAACACCACGATATCGGCTTCTTATCGGGCGGCTGGCTACCGGGGCGTGATGGTGCGCGATGGCAACGACGAGCGTTGGATTCTGTATCGGGGCTGGATCAGGGGCGGGGTGGTGACGCGCATCGACGAGGGCCGCGCGCTGGAAGCCGCGCTGTTGGAAACCGGCCGCGGGACGGCGGCGCCGGCGTTGCTGGACGGTCTGCTTAAGCAGATACGGCCCGCTGCTTAAACGGCCCCATGGCGGACGCGGGTCAAAACCCCGATCCAGGCAGCCCGCGCGCCAGCCGTGCATCCCGGACATCCGCCTTGCCAGCGCGCTGCCCCCGGCGCTACCCACCGCGCACGGCCATTGCTGAGAGTGCCCGAGCCCATGGAACACCCCATCCCCGCCGCGCATTCGGAGGTTGAGCTTGCCGTACTCGATTCGCCCGTTCTGGCGCGCGGGCTGCTCACCTCGTTCCTGCTCCATCTGGCCGAGGCTGGTGCCTTCGACCCGATATGGTCCGATCAAATCCACGCCGTCTGGGCGCGTGAGGCGCTGGCTGCGAACCCCGGCATTCCGCCGGAGCGGCTTCGTCAGCGCAGATTGGACCTGGATCGCGCCTTCCCGGTGGCCAACACCGTCGCCAGCCGCGACGTGCTGGACGAGGTGCTGGCCCATTGCGTCGCGGCGGAGGAGCGGCGGAATGCCCATGTCCTTGCCACCGCGCTGTCGGCCCGCGCTGCCGTCATCGTCAGCGGCGAAGCCTTCGGTCTGAAAGCCGTCATGGCGAAACTGTGGCACGACACTGCCGTTCTGACGCCGGATCTTTGGTGTCTGGAACTGCTGGATCGCCGAGCGGAAGGGGTCTTGGCAGGTGCCCGCGCCCATCGCGCCGGGTTGCGCCGGGGGGACACATCGGTGGATGCCTGGCTGGCGCTGCTGGCCGGAGACCGCGCGGGCTTGGTGCGAACCGCAAAGGCCCTTGGCGGCCACCGCGAACGGCTCTGATTGCGGGTCTGATCCTGGCGGGCGGCGCGGCGCGGCGCATGGGCGGCGGCGATAAGGCGTTGCTCCGCGTCGGCGGGAAAACCATGCTGGCCCATGTCGCCGCGGCGATCGATCTGCCCAACATCGCCATCGCGGCCAATGGCGGTGCGGCGCGGTTCGCGGAATACGGATTTCCGGTGTTGCCGGATGGCGATTTCGCGGGACAGGGCCCGCTCGCCGGGGTGCTGGCAGGGCTGGAATGGGCGCATGTGCTGGGTGCCAGCGCGTTGCTGACCGCGCCAGGGGATACGCCGTTCATCCCGGCCGGACTCGCCACCTCGCTGTCTCCCGCGCCGGCCTGCGCGGCCAGTGGCGGGCGCATCCACCACACCGTCGCGCTGTGGCCGGTGGATGTCCGGATCGCCCTGCGCGCGCATTTGTCGCAGCCCGGCCCAAGGGACGTCGCGCGTTTCGCTGCGGCGATCGGAATGCGGCCGGTAGATTTTCCTTCCGGTACGTGGGACTCGTTCCTTAACGTGAATACGCCGGCCGATCTGGAGACGGCGCGCACCCAGACCGCACCGAGAGGGGGCACCACATGATCAAAACGGTCGCACTGGCCGGCCTGGGCGCCATCGGCCTGCCGCTGGCGCGCGCACTGGACGAAGGCATCGACGGCCTGCAACTGGTGGCGATCGCCGCCCGCGATCCAATCCGCGCCCGCGCCCGCCTGGTGGGGTTCCGCAATCCGCCCATGCTGGTCGATATTCCAAGCCTCGCGGAAGCCGACATCGTGGTCGAGGCTACGCCCGCAGCCTTGTTCGAGCGCGTCGCGGTGCCTGCGATCGAGGCGGGACGCATCTTTGTCCCGGCCTCTGTCGGCGCGCTGCTGCCACGGATGCACCTGGTGCGCCGCGCGATGCAGACCGGTGCGCGAATCGTGGTCCCGACCGGCGCGCTGCTGGGATTGGACGCGGTGCGCGCGGCGGCCGAGGGCCGGATCGACAGTGTCGTCATGGAAACCCGCAAACCCCCCGCAGGACTCGCGGGCGCGCCACATCTGGTGAAGAATGGGATCGAGGTACTGGGCCTGACCGAGCCGCTGCGTGTCTTCCAGGGTAACGCCCGCGATGCAGCGGCGGGCTTCCCCGCCAACGTCAACGTCGCGGCGGCGCTCGCGCTGGCGGGCATCGGGCCGATCCGTACCCAGGTCGAAATCTGGGCCGACCCGGGCCTGACCCGCAATGTTCACATCATCCACGTGGAGGCCGCCGCGGCACGTTTCACCATGCGCATCGAGAACGTGCCAAGCGACGAAAACCCGCGCACCGGCCGAATCACCTGGTTGTCGATCCTGGCCTGCCTGCGCGGCCTCGTGTCGCCGTTGAAAGTTGGGAGTTAAGGCTCTGACCCAGTTCCTGGAACCGCCGGTCTATTTCTGCGCCGTCGCGATCTTCTGGACCGTTATCTTTGCAGTTGGGCGGATGGAGCAGGACCTGTTGCTGATCGCGTGTATTCCGGCGGTTTTTGTCGCCATCGTCATGGGTTTCATTATGGGTATTTACGCGTTGGATTCTTTTGGCGTCATACAGGCGCTGATTTCGGCCGCGCTGGGTTGGATCGGCGCGCGGGAACTGGCCCGGCGGTACGCTGCCCGCGATTTGGCGGTGGCCATTCATCTGGTTTGGGCTGCCGGACTTGTGGTCGCGCTGGTCGCGACGAATTTTCCCGATAATCCGTGATATTGACGCGCCGGTCCACCGCGCGCGGGGATCGACGCAGGGCAATCGCTTGAACGACACCGCTGTGCCTCTTCCCGTCATGGCACGGCTCG
>JAYWAX010000197.1:0-6148 GCA_043782125.1 Acetobacteraceae bacterium
TGGGTGGCCTCCGCCGCGATCGCGGACACGGTGGCGGGCGGCGCGGCGTGCACGAAGCCGGACAGGACGGCCAGCGCGATGAACACCGTGAACGCAATGCCGCGAAAGCGCCCAATGGCGGTCAGGCTCCGGCGGGCGAGACCCAGCGGTTCAGGCGGATCGATCACGATGAAGGTCCTTGGAATCGGCTGGCCGGTGTCAGGGATCCGACACCGGCCAGGATCGTGTCACGCGATGGCCCGACAGCGCCAGGGCAGCGGCGGATCAGTTCGCCGTCGCGGGCAGCTCGACGCCGATCACCCGCAAATGCTGGGTGCCGCCGTTGACGGAGACGCCCTGGATGGATCGGCCGTTGACGTGGGTGCCCTGGATCGACCGGCCATTGTTCGTCAAAGCCGCCTGGGCCGGCACGGCAGCGAACAACAGCGCGGCGGCGAGTCCGGCGAGAGCGATTTTCTGGAACATGGCGAAGTCTCCTGTTTGGTTTCCAGCAGCCTCATGGCCCCTGGCGATGAGAGGAACATGACAGGCCAATGTCGCGTTTCTGTCGCGCCAAACCGGGTATTCTGTCGCGTGTGTCGCGCGGACCCGTTGTCCGCCAGATACGCACCAGTCAATCGCGGCGGTTCCGCCCGGCAGGCTTCCGGGCCGTGGCGGAAACCCGCTTTCTTTTCCTCACCCGATTGCCCCGTACCGCTCGGCGGAGCCCGTTGACTCCACCCGAATTGTCTTTCACCGTCCGCGTCGAAAAACTCAACTTTGGACCGAACACGCATCATGAAACCGTCGGACGCTGAGTGGCGGCAATTCATCTCCACATTGCACGCATCCGGCCCCAAAGCCGCGCTGGCGATCACCGGCGGCGGCAGCGGCGCGATTGGCGAGTTGCTGCGCGTTCCCGGCGGATCCCGCCTGTTGATTGAGGCCCAGGTGCCTTACGACGAGCAGGCGTTGGCGACTTTCCTTGGCTTCGCGCCGTCGCAGGCTTCCAGTGCCGCCACGGCGATCGCGATGGCCCGCGGCGCACGGGCTCGCGCGTCCCGGCTGGTGCCCGCAGACACCGATCTGGTCGGCCTTGGCGCGACGGCGGCCCTGGTCTCCGATCGCCCGCGTAAGGGCGAGCATCGGTTTCACATCGCGTTCGCGAATGCGCGCGGCGTTGCGCACTGCACGGGCGTGCTGGCCAAGGGACGGCGCGATCGCGGCGAAGAGGAAGACCTCGTTTCGCGCGCGATCGTCCTGTTTCTGGCCAAGGGATGCGGACTTACCGCGCCATCGCCGCGCAGTCTGCTGGATGCCGACGAATTTTTCGAGGAAACGGCCGTCGCGGCCGAGGATACCATCGACCGCCTGCTGGCTGGCGCGCTCGATCGCGTCACCGCTCAGCCCGATGGCCAGATGATATTGTCGGCGCCGCCGCCCGGTATGGTAATGCCCGGTTCTTTTAACCCGATCCACGCCGGGCATGTGTCGCTCGCGCGGGTCGCCGAGGACCTCGCGCAACAGCCCGTGGCGTTCGAAATCTCTGTCACCAACGTCGATAAACCGCCGCTCGTGGGCGAGACGGTCAGACGCCGGCTAACGCAATTCGCCTGGAAAGCGCCGGTCGAACTGACCAGAGCGCCCACCTTCCTCGAAAAATCGCGCCTGTTTCCCAAGGCCATTTTCGTGATCGGGGCGGATACGGCGGAGCGGTTGGTCGCGCCGAAATATTATGGCGGCGATGAGGATCGCATGCACGCCGCGCTGGAAGAAATGGCCACGTCCGGCAACCGTTTTTTGGTTGCGGTGCGCATCGACGCCGCCGCGCGCGTGCGGGTGCTGAGCGATATCTCCGTGCCCCGCCGTTATGCCGATTTGTTTGCCGAAATTCCGGAGCATCGGTTCCGGTTCGATACATCGTCGTCGGAAATTCGCGCGCGGGGCGGGTAGGATCGGCACGCATCGCTGACACGCGGGTTCACCCGGGGCGCGACGGGCCATAGGCCGGCACCACCGCGCGCGGATTGCCTCGCCTGGCCCGAATACCGTGTTTCCGCGACTCGCCGCCCGTATGCAATCTCCCGCTTGCGAAGGGAAAACACGGCGATGAACCACATGACCAGCACCACCAACCAAGACCTTGCGGCCCGTCTGGTCGCCCTCACCGAGGCCGCCTGGGCTTTTGTGGCCCATGACAAAGTGGAAAACCTCGCCCGCCAGTTTCTGTCCGGCTTGCCGTGGATCGTGCGTGGCGGACACTGGGAGGTCGCGCGTTTTCTCGCCCGCGAAATCGCCTCCATGACCCCGTCGCTGCTGGGATCGACCGCGTTCGACCGCCTCGCCCGCGGCATGAAAGGGCGATCGTCGCAGGACATCGCCGCCGTCGCGTTGCTGCGCCAAAGCCGGTTCCGGGTGGGGCGCCTTGACGGCGACCGGTTCGTGGACCTCGCCACCGGGCTGGCCCGCCCGCTAATGCCGTCGCCATCGTCCGAGCATCTCGACGGGGAAACCATCATCGGCCGCTTCGGGACTGCGCCGGACGGACGCATGGTTTCCACCGGTATGCTGCTGGCGCTGGACGCGGAAGCGCGGGAGGTGGCGCGGGGATTTGTCCGGCCCGGCGGGAAAGGGATCGCGAACCCGCTGCGCTGCGCGGAGGCCGTCTACCGGCACATGGTCCGCCGCGGCATGGCGTCCTTGACCGAGCCCGAACCATTCTCCCCGTTCGATCCAGTCTCCAATCCCCTCGATACGCTCGCCGCCGATTGGGCCGCGCTGGACGGCGAGCCCAACGCGGCGGAACGCGCCCGCGTCACTTCTCTGATTGGCGGGCCACCGCTGGTCGCCGCGCTGATCTCTGTCGCGGTGGCCCTGGATATTGGCGACAAACGGTTATCCGCCGCCTACCGCCGCATCGCCGCGACCATGCTGGAATTCATGGCCACGCGGGAGGCGAACGGTTCCGCGCGCGGCGGGCTCGACCGGGCGGCGGCGGACATGGAGGCCGCGATCCGATCTGGGCGATGCGGATCGGAGACACGGGCGCTGTTGGTGGAACTGCGCGCCCGCGCCGAACTGGCCGCGCGGCGCAAACCGGGTGCCACCGGCGGCGATCTGGACAAACTGGTCGCGCGCATTCAGGCGCTGCGGGCCAAGACCATCGAACAGGGCTGCACCGAACACGAGGCCCTGGCCGCCGCCGAAAAAGTCGCCGAGCTGCTGGATCGATACGGCCTGAGCCTGAGCGAGCTGGACCTGCGGAATCAGGTCTGCGAGGGCATTGGCGTGGAAACCGGCCGCAAGCGGCGCGGCCCGATCGACGATTGCATGACTGGCATCGCGGCCTTCTTCGATTGCCGCGTCTGGGCTGAAACGGCGGCCGATGGCACGATCCGCTATGTCTTCTTCGGCCTGCCCGCCGACGTGCAGGCCGCTGTCTACCTGCACGACCTGATCGTCCTGGCCTTCGCGAGCGAAACCGCCACCTATCAGCGCGGCGCGTTCTATTTATCGCAAGATTCCGGGCAGCGCCGGTCCGCGACGAACTCGTTCCAGGCGGGCCTGGCTCAGGGCATCGTGGGGAAGTTGGACTCGCTGCGGCGGGCCAGGGATTCGTCCGGGTCGAATGGACGCGATCTTGTGCCGATCAAGCAATCCATCGTGGACGAGGACCTGGAACGCCTGGGTCTCGAGCTGCGCCGGACAGGCTCTACGCGGCGCAAAGTCATTTCCAAAGCCTACGAGGCCGGAAAAGAAGCCGGGAAGAAATTCGAATACCGGCAAGGAATTCCGGGCCAATAGCGAAGCAGCGCCGGAAGACCGTGGTATTTCGAACGCTTTCACCGTAAGTCCCGCCGATGCCTTTCCCATCAGTCCATCCGTCGCTCGACGCGGCGCTCACCGCGCGCGGGTATCTCGAACCCACCGCGGTGCAATCCGCGGTCCTGCAGCCCGACGCGGAGGGCCGGGACCTGCTGGTCTCCGCCCGCACCGGCTCGGGCAAAACCGTCGCATTCGGGCTCGCTGCCGCCTCTACGCTGCTGCCGGACGGGCGGATGCCCCCGCACGGCATTCCCATCGCCATCGCCATCGCGCCAACGCGGGAACTGGCGTTGCAGGTGCAGGCGGAACTCGCCTGGCTGTACGCGGGGGCGCGGATCGTGTCCTGTGTCGGCGGGATGGATATCCGGCGGGAGGCGCGGGCGCTTTACGCGGGATGCCATATCGTTGTCGGCACGCCGGGCCGGTTGGGCGATCATCTGCGGCGCGGCAATCTGGATCTGTCGGGCCTGAAAGTCGTCGTCCTCGACGAAGCCGACGAAATGCTCGATCTGGGGTTTCAGGAAGAACTGGAATTCATCCTGCAGGCTGCGCCGGCCGAGCGGCGGACACTGATGTTCTCCGCGACGATTCCGCACGATATCGCCAATCTCGCCCGGAAATATCAGAAGAACGCGCTGCGCATCGATACGATCGACCGGTCGCGGCCGCACAGCGATATCGAGTATCGCGCGATTACGGTGCATGGGCATGAAACCGATGCGGCGCTGGTCAATATCCTGCGGTGGTATGAGGCACCGGGGGCGCTGGTGTTCTGCGCGACCCGGGATTCGACGCGGCGGTTGCACACCTGGCTGCTGGAGCGCGGTTTCTCCGCCGTGATGCTGTCGGGCGAACTGAGCCAGCACGAACGCACCACGGCGCTGGACGCGCTGCGCACGGGCCGTGCGCGGGTCGGGGTTTGCACGGATGTCGCGGCGCGCGGGTTGGATTTGCCGGAACTCGATCTGGTGGTGCATGCGGATTTGCCGACAAATCCGGAGACATTGTTGCATCGCAGTGGGCGCACGGGACGCGCGGGGCGCAAGGGCGTGTCGGTGCTGATCGTGCCGTTTTCCAAGCGTCGCCGGGCGGAGCAGGTGACCAGCGCGGCGCGGGTGAATGCCATTTGGGCCAGCGCGCCCAGTGCGGCGGATATCGATGGCCGCGACCGGGAACGTTTGGTGACGGACCCGATGCTGGACTCGCCCGAGGGGGTTGAGCGGGCGGACGCGGAAGCACTGCTGGCGGCGCACGATCCGGTTGCCATCGCGGCGGCGCTGTTGCGGCTGTACCGGCGCCAGTTGCCGGCGGCGGAGAACGTCACGCCGCCGCCCGTGCCCGAACGCGGGCCCGCGACGCGGGAGCGGGAGCGCGCGCCACGGGAGAAGCCGGTCCGGGACAGGTCAGACCGGGACGGGCCGGACCGGGAGAAGGCGCCGCCGGTGGCGCCCGGTGATTTCGTGCAATACCGAATTTCGATCGGCCATAACGACGGCGGCGATCCCAAATGGATATTGCCGCTGCTGTGCCGGGCCGGCGGGATCACCAAGCGCGACATTGGCACGATCCGGGTGTTCGATACCGACACGCGGTTCGAGGTCTCCCGCGCCGCCAGCGAGGCTTTCGCCGCCGCGACCGCCAACCCTGGGCCGCACGAGCCGAAAATTACCTTCGCGGGCGATGGCCCCATGCCGCCGCGTCCGCCGCGGACGTTCCGGGGGAAAGACGGGCCGCCGAGAGGGCGGGTGAAGCGGGGGTAGGTGGTGGGGCGCTGCCGCAGGCCCTGACTGTGGCAGCGTCCCCTGGACCTGATCGATTTCAGCCAGATATGGGGGACCGGTAGCAATCGAACCGCAAGTTCAATTCAGACTGGGGATCGGGCCAGGCGGCGAGGCCCGTACCCGCCCCCAATATAGCCCGCCACGTGTGGGACCGCAGCTATTATGCTGCTATGCTGCTATGCTGCGTCAGGCGTCTTTCCCCCTAATGTGAGGGTGTTTGGCCCCAACGGACGGATTGAAGCGGGCGACGAGACCTCCGCCGGTAAGGCAAAGACTTGATGGAGCGCCACCCGGATCGCAGCAAAGATTGCTTGCATGTCTGCCGATTCAGCCTTGGGGTAAGTGATAGTGCCGTATCGAACCTTTAAAGGGCGCAAGCGGCCGAGGTGAACCGTGTAGAGGTGGTCACATATCGCCCACGGTAAAATCCCATCTGTATGCCCTTTCGGATTTGGATTCCTGGCCAACTGATGCTTGTGCTTCGCGTCATCCTGCGGGCTACTGGTAAGTGGCACAACAATAGACCTGTTGCGAAAGTAGCTTAGTTCTCCTCGCCGGGCTCG
>JAYWAX010000198.1:0-2197 GCA_043782125.1 Acetobacteraceae bacterium
CTTGCAGACCGCGTTGGGGATCCCGCTGCCCGGTAACGCGCTGAGCTTCGGCGGCTGAAACAATGGCCAGAGACGCAAAGGGACACGCAAGCGCGGCTCCCATGGCCGCGATCCTGTCCCTGCTCTGCGCGACCGCCGCCAGCCCCATCGCATGGGCTGGCGGCGACCCCGCGAAGGGCGCGGATGTCTATGACAAATGTATCGCCTGCCACTCGCCCGAACTGAACCGTATCGGACCGAAACACCGTGGCGTGGTCGGGCGGACAGCGGGGAGCGTGGCGGATTTTTCCTATTCGCCCGCGCTGAAAAAAGTCGGCTTCGTCTGGGATGAGGCGCGGCTGGACCGGTGGTTGACGAATCCCGATAAGCTCGTGCCGGGAAACCGGATGGGGTTCCGGTTACAGGACGCGGCGCAACGCGCCGATGTCATCGCGTATTTGCGGACCTTGAAGTAACCGTCTGGCGCCGGGAGGGTGGAAAACCACCCCGGCGCCAGCGGCGTCCGTAACCCGCGGGCTCAGAAGAAGGCCGCGCGGCTCACCAGATCCTGGTTGTAACGTGCATTGGCCAGACGATCGAGGTCGCCGCGGTTCAGACCGATGTCGGTCAGCTCGCGCTCGGTCATGCCGTTCAACTCCGCATGCGACCGGGCGTTCGCGCGCCAGTCGCGGACCGTGGCGATATGGGCCGCGACCCAGGCCACGAAGCCGCTCTGCTCGACCGCGCCGCTGTCCGGTAGTACGGCTGGCTCTTCCCAACGCGTGTCGATATAGCTGAGTTGGGGTAATTCAAAAGCCATCTGGCTCTTGGCGATCGGTGCACTCATGGCTCAGTCTCCAAAATTCACCTGGGTCCAACGCTCTGTCGGAGTGGCGGGGCGCCCCCGGGTTTTGGTGCAACGCAACATAGACCCGGCGCCGACCGTGGATAAGCGTGAAAACCCCGGGACCGTCATGCGTTTCACGCATGACGTCCACATCAGGTATGAAATTACGTCAGACGCCCGCGATGGAGAATAAAATGAGCGAACCCCCCCTGTCCCTGTTGCGGATCGAACTCGCGCGCCGCGGACTGCATGGTTTCATCGTGCCACGCGCCGACGAGCACCTGAGCGAATATGTGCCCGCCTCGGCCGAACGGCTGGCCTGGCTGACGGGATTCACCGGCAGCGCGGGCCTCGCCGTGGTGCTGGTGGACAAAGCGGCGGTGTTCACCGACGGGCGCTATGTCCTGCAACTCGCGGAGCAGACCGATGGGTCGCTTTGGGAACGGCTGCACGTGACGGAAAACCCGCCGGAAAGCTGGATCGCCGCCAACGTTCCGGCAGGCGCGAAGATCGGTTTCGATCCCTGGCTGGTCGGCGAGGAAGGCTTGGCGCGCTATGCCAAGGCGGGCCTCGCCATGACGCCGGTCGACACCAACCCGGTTGACGCGGCCTGGACCGGCCGGCCCGATGCCCCCCAGGCCAGGGCAGTGCCGCATCCGTTGCACCTGGCGGGCCGGTCCAGCGAGGACAAGCGCCAGGACATCGCCGCGCTGCTGAAGGCGGCGAAACAGGACAGCGCGGTGCTGAGCGACCCGGCCTCCGTCGCCTGGCTGTTCAACATCAGGGGCGGCGACGTCCCGTTCACGCCCTTTGCTCTGGGCTTCGCGTTGGCGCACGCCGACGGGCGGGCGGAACTGTTCATGGACGCCGCCAAGTTGCCCGAGGCGACGCGGGCCTGGTTGGGCAATGGCGTCGCGGTGGCGGACCGGGAGGCGCTGCCCGCGGCGTTGGATCGTTTGGCGGGCAAGACAGTGCGAGTCGATCCGGCGGGGTCTCCGGTCTGGTTCTCGCAGCGGCTGAAGGCGGCGGGCGCGACGGTCGTGGGGGCGCCGGACCCGTGTTTGCTGCCGAAAGCGAAAAAGAACGCGACGGAACAGGCGGGTACGCGGAACGCCCATGCCCGCGACGCGGTGGCGATGTGCCGCTTTCTGCACTGGGTGTCCGAGGTCGGCCCGTCCGGCAATGAAACGGAATTGTCGGCGGCGAACCGGCTGCTGGCCTGCCGGGAAGCGATCGAGGGATTTCGCGGTGAAAGTTTCCCGGCGATTTCCGGCGCGGGCGAACATGGGGCGATCATCCATTACCGGGTGACCGAGGCGACGAACCGGCCGATCGAACCGGACGAGGTCTATCTCATCGACTCCGGCGCCC
>JAYWAX010000199.1:0-6145 GCA_043782125.1 Acetobacteraceae bacterium
CGGGCCGGTAAGTTTTCCGGCGGTCAACGTCGCACCGGCCAGGTCGCCCGCATCGAGCTGCGCCTGCGCCCGCGCCAGAATCGCGACGGCGGAATTGCCAATCAGCACCGTCTCACCCTCGCGCACCGTGACCAGACGGAAATCCTGCAACCGGGCGAGCACGCGATCCAGGAACGGTTTGCCTTCGGTATCCGGCAGGCTGGCTTTCAGCGCGGCGCGGGACGCGGCGGGGAAGGCCAGGCGCAAAGCCGATTCGACCGGCGGCGCGGCGGTGGCGAACTGGGTGAGCGCGGCGGGTGCATCGGCAATCGCGCCCAAAGGACGGCCCGCGGCGAGGGCGACGACGGCAGCGTGCAAGCGCGCCTGACGCGCCGCGCGATCGGAAGTCTCGGCGGTTCCCGCGCCTTTGGCGGACAGACCGCCAAGCTGGCGTTCCAGGTCGTCCAGCCGCGCGCGCAGGTCCGCCGCCGGATCGCGGCTGCTCAGCGCATCGACGCGCGACGCGATCGCATCCACCTTACCCGGGTCGGTTCCGGCCTCGGCCAGCCGCCGTTCCAATGCGTCGAGGCGGGTGAGCAGCGGCCGCAAATCCTCTCCGGTGGCCGAAGACGGCACCGGCGAAGTATCCCGCGCGACCCGCGTTTCCAACGCATCCAGGCGCGCGATCAGCGGGCGGAGATCGGGGCCAGGCGCGGGCACGGAGCCACGTTTTTCCAGCGCGTCGAGACGCGCCGCCAGCGGCGCCGCATCGTACTGGGCTGGCCGTTGCTCCAGCCGCGCGATCCGCGCTTCCAGCGTCTTGACCGCCGTGTCGTCGCCACCGCGCAGGGGCAGAAGGGCATTGAGCGAGGCCGGGTTTTGCCAAACCCAGGCCCCGCCGGCGCCAAGAAACAGGATCGCAGCCCCGGCGACACGCGGCCACAGGCGCGGGCCTCGGACCGGCTCCGCGAACATCTCGGCGGTCGCTTCGGCGGCCGGTTCGTGGGCGGGCGCGATGGCCGGCGCGGGGGACAATTCGTTGTCTGCCCCCAGGCCCGCCTCAGGGGCCGCCTCTGAGGCCGCCTCTGGGGCGGACCGGACGTCCTCGGGCGGCGCGGCGGACGGGTCCGTGGCACCGTGTGTCGGGGGAACCGGCCCGGAAACGGGCGAGGTTCGCGGATTTTGGGGCGGGTGATCGGTCATCTCAGTAAAGCGAGCATCTCATCCTGGTTCGGACGGCGGGCGACGCGGACGCGCGACCAGCCTCCCTCTGTTAATGCCATGGCCGCTGGGCGCCCGATAGTGACGGCTTCGCAATGCGGCAAAGCGTTTTCCAGACCTGCGGCGCGAACCAGACGCATGAAGCAGCGGGCGGTTTCGGCGGAGAAGAACAGCACCGCGCAGGAGGACGGCGGTCGATGCTCGCGCTGGCCCGTCCACGCCGTGTCGCCACCCGGCTCCGCCTTCTTACGGCCGGCCCGCGCGCTGTCACGACCCGTCCCCTCGGAGTCACGACCTGGCGCCTCGTCACGACCCGCCCCCTCGTCATGACCCGCCCTCTCGTCATGGCCCGGCTCGACCGGGCCATCGGGCGCGGTACCGCCCGGCGACGTAGGGCAGTACCGAACACCGGTCGCACCCGGCTCCTCCCCGTCATCCGCAGCCCCCAGACCCGCGCCAGCCAAACCATGCCGCGTGACAGCAGCGGAAACCAACCCCCGCAACAGGCCAATCGCCGCTTCCGGCAACGCCGGGACCGGCATCGCGGCGTAAACCACCCGCCGCTCCACCCGGTATCCCCACATCCGCAGGCTGCCCGCCAGAGTCAGGCTTTGCGCCTTCCCGGCCGCCAGCAGCAACGTGCCGTCGGCCGGCGAAAACCGGGATCGCACCAGTGCAACCAACGCCGCCGCGTCGCCATCCGCACTCACCGTATCCTTGAACCCCGCCGCCTGGGCACGCCGCGCCGTCGCCGCCCCAACGGCCAGGACCGGGCGCGACCGGAACGCCGGGGGCAAAGCCGCGATCGCGTTGCCGCTGGCCAGCAATACCGCCGCGACGCCGGATGCCGGAGGCAAACGCACCCGCGTCGTCTGGATTTCCAAAAGCGGCGCCACAACCGGAATCAGCCCCATCGCTGCGATCCGCGCGGCGGTCGCGTCGGCGCCCGGCCGTGGCCGGGTCACCAGAACCATGTCAGCCAAAGATGTCGCGCGGGCAGTCCGCGCGCAGGCTGGCGCCCAGTTCGGCGCCGATCCGGGCGGCGTCGGCGGCCAGGCCGTGCGCGGCGCGTTTCAACAAGAACGACCCATCGGCGCGCGCGACCAGACCGGTCAGATGCAAATCGCCATTCGGCAGCAGCCGCGCATACCCGCCGATCGGGGTGCGGCAGGACCCGTCCAGCTCCGCCAGCATTGCGCGTTCGGCGGTCGCGACGGCCTTCGCCTCCGGGTCCTCGATCCCCGACAACATTTCTCGCAAATCGGTGTCGGTCTCCCGCACGGTGATCCCGACGATACCCTGGCCCGCCGAGGGCACCATCGCGTCCGCATCCAGGATGACCGAGGCCTTGTCGGCCAAGCCCAGTCGCTTCAATCCGGCCAGCGCCAGCAGCGACGCCGCGCAGTCTCCCGCCGCCAGTTTTTCCAGCCGGGTCTGCACATTGCCCCGGATGGACACGATCGTCAGGTCGGGCCGCGCGTGCAGCAACTGCGCCTGCCGCCGCAACGACGAGGTGCCGATAACCGCGCCCTGAGGCAAACAATCGAACGGCGCCCCCGGCTGAGGCACGTCGCAACCGGGGCCCAGAATAAGGGCGTCCCGGGCGTCCTCGCGCTGCAACGTGCAGGCGAGCACGATGCCAGCGGGTAGCTCGGTTTCCAGGTCCTTCAAACTATGGACGGCGAAATCGACTCGGCCGTCCAGCAACGCCTCGTGGATTTCCTTGGCGAACAGGCCTTTACCGCCGATATCGGCAAGGCGCCGGTCCTGGACGCGATCGCCCGTGGTGCTGATCGCGTGTTCTTCGAACACGTTCATCCCGCGCAGCACCGGGCAGAAGGTCGTCAACAGGTTCAGGAAGAACCGGGTCTGCACCAGCGCCAGCGGGGAACCGCGCGTGCCGGCCCGCAACGGCAAAGAGCGGGCATGAGGCTTCATGCGCGCGTCCAGGCGGACGAGGCGGCGTGGCTCATGACGGAGCCAGGACGGGCGGACAACAACGGCCGGGACCGGACGCGATACGTGGCGGCTTTCATCGGGGCGTCGTATTAGCACGGACCGCCGAGGGAAAGATGCCATCTTCGTTTAATCGCCCGCGAACCACGCCCATTCCCGGGCCGATCCTGGGAATCGAGTCGTCCTGCGACGAAACCGCCGCCGCGGTGCTGGACGCCGATGGCCGGATTCTGGCCGAAACCGTGCTGTCGCAGGAACGCGAACACGCGCCCTTCGGCGGCGTGGTGCCCGAAATCGCCGCGCGCGCGCATCTGGCCTATCTGCCGGATCTGGTCCGCGACACCATGGCCCATGCGGGCGTCGCCTTCCCGGACCTGGCCGCCGTCGCCGCCAGCGCGGGACCCGGCCTGATCGGCGGGCTGATCGTCGGCAGCCAGTTCGCCAAGGGCATCGCGATCGCGCGCGATCTGCCTTACCTCGCCGTCAACCATTTGGAAGGCCACGCGCTGACCGCACGGCTGCCGGGCCTGGTTGAGGGCGGTGCGCCATTTCCGTATTTGCTGCTGCTGGTTTCCGGCGGCCATTGCCAATGCGTCGCGGTGGAGGGCGTCGGCCAATACCGGCGTCTCGGCGGCACCATCGACGACGCGGCCGGCGAAGCCTTCGACAAGGTCGCCAAACTGCTTGGACTGGGCTGGCCCGGCGGACCGGCGTTGGAACGGCTCGCGGCGTCTGGCGATCCGGCGCGTTACCGCTTTCCCCGGCCCTTGCTGCGGCGCGAGGGTTGCGATTTCAGTTTTTCGGGCCTGAAGACCGCTGTGGCGCAAACCGTCGCGAAACTCCCTGCGGGCGCCATACCGGTCCAGATTGCGGCCGATCTCGCGGCGAGCTTTCAGCGCGCAGTCGCGGACGTGATGGCGGATCGGGCCGCGCATGCAATGGCGGCGATGACCGGTAAAACCGCGCTGCTGGTCGTCGCGGGCGGGGTCGCCGCCAACCAGACGATTCGTGGCGCACTGCAAAAGGCGGCGGATATTGCGGGGTTCCGGCTCGCCGCGCCGCCGGTCCGCCTCTGCACCGACAACGCCGTCATGATCGCATGGGCAGGCCTTGAACGCCTGCGTCTGGGCCTGACCGATGACATCGACTTTGCGCCGCGCCCGCGCTGGCCGCTGGAGAGCCTGGCGCGATGAACTACCGCCACGCTTTCCACGCGGGCAACTTCGCCGACTGCATGAAGCACGCGCTGCTCGTGGCGCTGCTGCGGGCGATGGCGCGAAAACCGGCGCCGTTCTTCGTCCTGGATACACACGCGGGCGCCGGCCATTACGATCTCGCCGCGGATGCCGCGCGCCGCACCAACGAGGCCGCGACCGGTATATTCCGGCTGTTGAACGATCCTCCCGAGGCGCTGGCGGATTACATCGGCGTGGTGCGGGGGCTTGGCCTGTATCCTGGCTCGCCCGCGATCGTGCGCGACCTGTTGCGCCCGGACGACAGCCTCGCCTGCTGCGAGCTGCATCCCCAGGATTACGCGGATTTGAAACGTCTGTTCCGGGGCGATACCCAGGTGGCCGTCCACCGCCGCGACGCCTGGGAAGCGGTCAAGGCCTTACTGCCGCCGAAACAAAAACGCGGGCTGATCCTGATCGACCCGCCATACGAAGACCCTCGGGAGTTCGCGCGCGCGGCCGCGGGCCTGACGCTGGCGCATCGGCGGTTTCCGTCCGCGATCTTCGCCGTTTGGTATCCGGTGAAACATCGCGCGCCAATCCGCGCGTTTTTCGAGGCGCTGCCGATGCGCGATATCGTCGCGTTCGAGCTGCTGATCCGCGAACCGCTGGACGCCAGCCGGCTGAACGGCTGCGGCCTGCTGATCGTCAACCCGTCGTTTCAGTTCGAGGCCGAAGCGAAATCGATCCTGGACGCTTTGCTGCTGCGTCTCGGCAATCGCGAACGCGGGGAAGCCGTCTCGATCGCGCGGGTGACCGATGAGTGAGATCGCGGTCGTTGGCGCGGGCGCCTGGGGGACGGCGCTGGCAATCCAGGCCGCGCGGGCGGGCAACGATGTCGTGCTGTGGGCTCGCAGCGGCGCGGACGCCATCGCCGCGTCCCGCGAATCGCCGCGCCTGCCCGGATTTCGCCTTCCCGCCAACGTCCGCGTGACCGGTGTGCTTGCCTTCGCGGCGAAAACAATTTTGGTCGCCGTCCCCGCGCAATCGTTACGAGAAATAATCGGCCTGCTGCCAGCCTCGGCGGAGTTGACGATCTGCGCGAAGGGCATCGAAACCGGCACGCTGCAACTGCCACTGGAAATCGCCGCCGCATTGCGTCCGGACAGTCCGGCGGCGGTGCTGACCGGTCCGAATTTCGCGCATGAAATCGCCGCCGGTCTGCCCGCCGCGGCGATTGTTTCGGGGATGGATCAGGTCATGCGCGACGGGGTGGCGAAACGGCTCGCCACGCCGTTGTTCCGATTGTACGGCCACGACGATCCGATTGGCGCGCAGCTTGGCGGCGCCGCGAAGAATGTCATCGCCATCGCGGCCGGCGCGGTGATGGGCGCGGGACTTGGCGAAAACGCGCGCGCGGCGTTGATCGCGCGCGGGCTGGCGGAACTCGCGCGGTTGATCGTGGCGCTTGGCGGGCGCGCGGAAACCGCCATGGGTCTGTCCGGATTGGGCGATCTGCTGCTGACCTGCACCGGGTCCTCCAGCCGGAATTTTTCACTGGGCCTGGCGCTTGGCCAGGGCGCGACGCTGGCCTCGATCCTGGCGTCGCGGCGCGCGGTCACGGAAGGCGTGGCGACGGCGCCCGCGTTGCTGGCGCGCGCCAAGGGCGTGGACATGCCGATTTGCGCGGCGGTGGCGGCGCTGCTGTCCGGGCGGACGAATTTACAGGACGCGATTGGATCGTTGCTGGCGCGTCCCCGGCGGGACGAGTAATACCAAGCGCCCGAACGATTGACCCATCGCGACGCCCTCTCCGC
>JAYWAX010000200.1:0-2195 GCA_043782125.1 Acetobacteraceae bacterium
CACGACTTTGTATCATCGCGAAAGTCGTGGATGGCCGGCCTCCGCCGACCATGACGGTTGTGGCCGCCGGAGAGTCAATGGTTAGGTCAGTTGGTATAACCCCGCGCGCGGGGGTCAACGCCGTCCTGTCAACGCCTCCCGGGCATCGCGCCAGTATTGCGGCGTTCTTCCTCCGCCCGCACCGTATGCAGCAGGTATTGCGGTCCAAGCGCCGCAAGATTGACCGCGCCAAGCTGGCCCATGACCAGATCGATTTCCCGTTGCAGGATAGAAACGGCTTTCTTCACGCCCGCCAACCCGCCCGCCGTCGCACCGTATAAGGTCGCGCGTCCCGTCAGGACGAAATCGGCGCCCATGCACATGGCCGCGACGATGTCGGAGCCGCGGCGCACGCCACTGTCCAGCAGCAACGGCACATCCGGTCCAACGGCTGAGCGGATCATCGGCAGCATGTCCAACGGCGACGGCATCATGTCCAATTGCCGCGCGCCGTGGTTGGAAACGATCAATCCGTCCACACCCAGGCCCGTCGCGATGCGCGCGTCCTCTGGATGCATCACGCCTTTCAGCAAGAGCTTGCCTGGCCAGGCCTGGCGGATCGCTTCGATGTCGCCCCAGACCTGGCTTGCGTCGGGCGTCTGCGTCGCGAACAAATCCGCCACCTGATCGGCGGTCGAATCCGGCGCCGCGTAACGCGCCCAGTTCCCGAGCATGGGCAGCCCGCCGGAGCGATAATAGTTCAGCACCCAGGCTGGATGCAGCATCGCCTCTAAAATCGCCGGCAGCGTCATTCTTAACGGCCGGACAAACCCGTTGCGCCTGTTACGTTCCCGGTTCGACGACACCGGCACGTCGCAGGTCACCGCGATCGTGGTCAGACCGACGTCGATGGCGCGCTTTACAAGATCGAGCTGGAAGCTCCGGTTCTTCGAGCCGTAGATCTGATACCAGAGATTTTTGCCCGCCAGCTTCGCGCCATCCTCCATCGAGGCATTTGCGGCGCCCGACATCAAATAGGGGATATCGGCATCATTGGCCGCCTGCGAAAGGAACAGTTCCGCATCCTTACGGAAAGCGCCGGCCATGCCGGTTGGGGCGATCCCGAAGGGGCTGGCGTAGGTGCGCCCGAACAATGTGGCCTTTTGCTCGCGCTTCGCGGTGTCCACGTAATAACGCGGCACCAGACGAAGATCGCGGAAGGCGTTGGCGTTGGTGCGCAGACCGGTCTCATCCTCTACGCCGCCCTCGATGAAGTCGAACATGATTTTCGGCAGACGGCGCTTCGCCATGCGCTTCAGGTCGTCGATGTTGATTGCGCTGTCGATGCGGCTCATGTGCGTATCGGGTCCTTATTGTTGCATCGGGGTTGGCGTTGGGGCGAACCCCGGACGGTCAGTCCCGTTTGAACCGGTAATGGAACCGGTCGCCATCCGATGTCACCAGCCCCGCCGTTGGCGATGGGAAATGAATTGGCATCAGCAGCGTCGGTGTATCCGCGACCGACGACAAAAAGCTCCGGCGCGAGGCCGCCGCTTGTTTCGGGTCCCAATCGACGCCCGGCGACCAGTCCAGTTCGCGGCATTGAATCGCGTGGTGCATCATGTCGCCCGTGACCACGGCGCGTTGGCCCTTGGAGAAGATGTTGACACAGCAATGGCACGGCGAATGGCCGGGCGTCGGCGTCAACGTGATGGTGTCGTCCAACGCGTAATCGTCATCGACCAGCAGAGCCTGCCCGGCCTCGACGATCGGCAGGCAGTTGTCGCGGAAGACGGTGCCCGGCGGGTTGTTGCCCTTCGCGTGCTCGGCCTCCCAGGCGGCGTATTCTTTTTTATGGAAGACGTATTTCGCGTTGGGAAAGGTTGGGACCCAACGTCCGTCTCGCAACGTCGTGTTCCAGCCGGTATGATCGATGTGCAAATGGGTGCAAAATACGTAATCGATTGATTCGTACGTGACGCCCAATGCGAACAGCTCGTTCCGCCAGCGTTCCTTACCCGGAAAATCGAACGGCGCGGGGTGGCCCTTGTCCTCGCCGGTGCAGGTATCGACCAGAATCGTGTGCTTCGGCGAGCGAATGACAAAGGTCTGATACGTGATGTTCATCAGCCCGAGTTCGGCGTTGAACACCTCGGGCTCCATGACCGCGAGATGGCGCTTGAACGTCGCCTCGTCGTAAGCCGGGAAAAAATCCT
>JAYWAX010000201.1:0-6140 GCA_043782125.1 Acetobacteraceae bacterium
AGGCCCAGATGGTCCCACAGCGCGATCAGCCGTTGGGTCAAAGTCATGTTGCCGTCCCCCTGTGTTCGCGAGAGGATGCGGGATCGCGGCGCGAAGGAGAAGCGGGCATGCCAGACCAGGACAATTTGCAAGAGGCGCTGGTCTTGCTGCTGCCGGAATTATTGGGGGCGCTGGACCATCTGGAGCGGTTGACGCGGCTTATGCATCCGCCGCGTTTGGCCGAACTCGCGGCGTCTCTTGGGCCGGACGATGCGGGGCTGAGGACTGGGCTCGACCGGGTGCGCGCGGCGGAGTGGCCCGCGGAAATGGTGCCGTTTCGCGATGGACTGATGGAAGCCGGGGACCGCGTGCTGCGCGCCCATTCTGGGCTGCGGGAGGCGGCGCGGAGTCCGGAGGGGGTGCGCGGCGCTTATCAGGCAACCCGGCATCAGTACCAGGCGATTGAGGCGCTGTATCCACTCGCCGGTTCGCTTGCGTCCGTCGATCGTTTTTTTACCGAGCCTGGTTTGCGTGGCAATGCCGCGACGGGCGCGCGCATCGCGTCGATGACATCCGCCGGGCCGGAAACGGGCGTGTTCCACTTCGACAACGAGACCCATGCACGCGGCGGGTTTTCGGTGTACGTGCCGGAATGGTTGCCACCGGGACAGCCCGCGCCGGTGGTGTTCGCGCTGCATGGCGGCTCCGGTCACGGGCGGGTGTTTTTGTGGAGCTGGCTGCGGGAAGCGCGGTCGCGCGGGGTTATTCTTGTGGCGCCGACAGCGACGGGGGCGACCTGGTCGTTGATGGAACCGGAGACAGATTTTTCGTCGCTGTTCCAAATACTGAGTTATGTCCGGCAACGCTGGTCTGTCGATACGTCGAAAATGCTGCTGTCCGGAATGAGCGATGGCGGGACGTTCACGCTGTTGAGCGGGTTGGACTCGGCCTGTCCGTTTACCCATCTGGCGCCCGTGGCCGCGTCATTTCACCCGATGCTGACGGCGATGGCGGAGCCGGAACGAATTACGGGATTGCCGGTTTATCTGGTGCATGGCGCGCTGGACTGGATGTTTCCCATTTCCACGGGGCGTACAGCGAATGCGGCGTTGACGATGGCAGGCGCGAAGGTGGTTTTTCGGGAAATCGCGGATTTGTCGCACACGTATCCGCGCGATGAGAATGGACGGATCTTACAGTGGTTGGTGGGTTGAGGCATCGCACGATATGAACGATATCGGCAAATTATCTTAACGCCGCGGCCTTTCCCCCACGTCGTGGCCCGCCTCAATCGGGCCATCGGAAGCAGTACGGCGATTCGAACCGAGACGCTTCCAGCGGCGGAGCGCGCCCACGCCCCGTATGGCCCGCTCAACCGCGCACCATAACGTAGCGGGAACGTCGTAATCCCATCACCCCGATTTCAACTCATCCCCCACAAGCCGCTCCACCCATTTCGCCATTTCGGTATGATCGGACCCAGGCCCGAACATCGTTTCCGCCGAAACGATCATCTCCCGCACCAGCGCGCTGAGCGGTGCCGCCGTGCCGGTTTCCCGCGCGACCTGCAAGGCAATGGATAAATCCTTCGCCAACAGCCCCATCGCGAACCCCGCGTCGAACTTCCGGGAAATCACGAATTGTTTAAACTTTTTCTGCGTGGAGTTGTTCATCCCCGTAGCGGCATTGAGAACATCCGTCATCACCGCCGGATCCAGCCCGAAACGTTGCCCAATCAGCAGCGCCTCGATCCCAATCAAAAACCCGCCGGTACTGACCAGATTGTTCAGCGCCTTCATCGCCTGACCCGAGCCCACCGCGCCCGTCTTCAACACCGACGTGCCCATCGCCTGCAATACCGGCATCGCCTTATCGACGATCGCGGGATCGCCGCCAACCATGATCGCCAGTTCCCCGGTACGCGCCCGCCCGACACCGCCCGAAACGGGCCCGTCGATCATGTGCCCGCCCAATGCCGCGACCTGTCCGGCCAGACGCTGAGTGACCGACGGCACGCCGGAACTCATTTCGATAACGATCGTGCCCGGCTTCATCCCCGCGAAGATATTATCGTCACCGCCACCCAGCACATGCTCGACGATGACACTGGTCGGCAGCATCGTGACAATAACGTCCGCGCCCTCGGCGAGTTGGCGCAGCGTATCGGGCGCGGTGCCACCGATCTGCTGGACGAAATTGTTTGCGACCTCGCGCCGCGAATCGTTCATCAGCACGTCGAAACCGGCTTTCACGAGGCAGGCCGCCATCGGCCAACCCATGTTACCCGCGCCGATAAATCCCACCGTCGGTTTATTTGCCATGGTCCCTGTCCCTGAGCACGTCGAACGCTCTCTACAGGGCTTCCAGGCAAGCGGGAATACCGCGACCGGCGTCCACCAGCGGCGGAATTTCGACGCGCTCGCCCGGCGTCGCGCCATGCGCCGCCGCCATATTCGAAGGCCGCGCGCGTGTTCGCGCAAATCGACCTCGCCGCGCGGCCCGCAGAGATTGCGCGAAGCGGCGGCAAGCGGTTCACTCCGCCCCCACGAAACCCCGGGGAGAGACACCATGGCAGCCACTTACGAAATCCTGGCACTGCGTTATGCCGTTCTGGATGGCGGACGGTTGCAATACCAAAATTACCTGATGCCCGACGACCACGCCGCGCCCGATCCGCTGGACTTCCTGCTGTTCGCGATCCGCGGCAACGGCCGCACCATCGTGATGGACACCGGCTTCGATGCCGCCTCCGCCGCCCGCCGGGGGCGCGAATTGCTGCGCACCCCCGCGCAAGCCCTGCTCGACGCGGGCATCGACCCGGCCGACACCAAGGACGTCATTCTCACGCACATGCACTGGGATCACGCCGGCGGGATGAATTATTTCCCGAAGGCGATTTTTCACCTGCAAGCTGCGGAAATGTCGTTCTGCACCGGCTCCTGCATGTGCGAGCCGCATTTGCGCCGCCCCTTCGACGGCGATCACGTGAAAGACGCCGTGGGCGCGCTGTACAGCGACCGGCTGCGCCTGTACGATGGCACGGTGGAAATCGCGCCGGGCATCACCGTCCATTTAATCGGCGGCCATTCCGGCGGCATCCAGTCGATCCGCGTCCCCACCGCGCGGGGAACCGTGGTATTGGCGGGCGACGCAGCCCATATGTGGGGCAACATCCGGAACAAGAACCCTTTCCCGCTGGTCATCGACGTGCCGCGCATGTTGAAGGGCTACGACATCATCAACAGCCTCGCCGATGGGCCGGACCATGTCATCCCGGGCCACGATCCGCTTATTCTGAAGCGCTTTCCGGCGCTGAACGGCAACCCGGAGATCGTGCGCCTCGACCTGCCGCCGATCGCCTGACGTAAAGGGAACCACCTGGCCCGCCGCCGCTTCGCCCGCCGTCAGACCGCCCCCGCCGCGCCGCGAAAACGGCACCGGTGGGGTCTGGGCCTGGTCTGGACTCTGGGCTTCGGCCTGCCCGCTCTGGCCTTTGCCATCCTAGGCGTGTTCTGGGCCACCATGCCACCGGACAGCGGCATTGCGCGCATTCCCGGCCTGTCCGCGCCGGTCGAGATCGATTTCGACGGTAACGGCGTGCCCCGCATCCACGCGGCCAACGAACGCGACGCCGCCGCCGCCATCGGCTACGTCCACGCTCGCGACCGCATGTTCCAGATGGAGCTGATGCGCCGGGCCGCCTCTGGACGCCTGTCCGAAATCGCCGGCCCCGCCACCCTGCCGTTCGACCGGCAAATGCGCGTTTTCGGACTCGCCAGGCTGGCCAGGGACGATGTCGCGGCGCAAACGCCGGACGCCGGTGCCATGCTCGACGCGTATGCCGCCGGGGTGAACACCTGGATCGCCGAACGCGGCCGGTTCGCCGCGCCCGAATTTCTGGTCCTGGGCGCGCCCGAGCCCTGGAAACCCTCTGACAGCCTGCTGTGGGGCCGCACCATGGGGCTTTGGCTGTCGTCGAATTACCGGACCGAACTGGCCCGCCACGCGCTGCGCGACAAGCTGCCGCCTGCGATACTGGACCAACTCTGGCCGCCGCACCCCGGCCCGCTGCGCCCCCAGGCGAGTCTGGGGGTGCCTGAAGGGGCCGCGCCCAGATCGTCAGCACCCGGATCGTCAGCACCCGGATCGGCCGCCCCCGAATGGGCGGATACCCTGTTGGCCGCGCTTCCCGCATTCCCCACGCGGTTCACCCTCCCCTCCACCGCCTCTAACGCCTGGGCCGTCGATGCACGCCTGACCGACACCGGTGCCCCCCTCCTGGCGGGCGATCCGCATCTCGGCTTCGGTTTTCCCGGCCTGTGGTATCTGCTGCGGGTCGAAACACCCGGCCACGTGCTGGCAGGCGCCACCGGCCCAGGGGTCCCGTTCCTTATTCTGGGGCACAACGAGGCGATTGCCTGGACGTTCACGACAACCGGCGCCGACACCCAGGATGTCTATCTGGAAGCGCCCGAAGCCATTACCGCGACTCGGGAGGAACGGATCGACGTGCGAGGCCAGCCGGCTACAGTCTTCACCGTCCGCGAAACCCGGCATGGACCCGTGATCAGCGACCTGAACCCGGCGTCCACCCAGATCGCGGCCGTCGCCATGGCCAATCTTCAGCCGGGGGATACCGGCGCCTCCGGCCTGCTGGCACTGAACCGCGCGGCGACGGTGGAGGAGGCGGGCAAGGCGGCGCCCATCATCGCCTCTCCGGTGCAAAATCTGATGGTCGCGGACAGGGCCAAAATCGCCCTCTACGTCACGGGACGTGTCCCCATTCGCCGCACCGGCGACGGTTGGGTGCCTGTCCCAGGCGACAGCCGGGCGCCCAGTCCAGGCAATGCCCGGGCGCCCGCGCCCGGCGACGCCGAGCGCGGCGCAGCGCAATACGGATCGGGCCGGATCGCGGACGGAGATGCTTATGGCTGGTCCGGCTTCGCGTCCGGCGCGGCCTTACCGCACATCGTCAGCCCCCCGAGCGGCCGCCTGATCAACGCCAACGAGCCGGTCGCGCCGCCCGATTTTCCGGTCTTCATGGGGCGCGACACCTTCCGCGACTGGCGCGCCCGCCGGATCCGCGCCCTGCTGGACGGGGCACCGAAATTTTCTACCTCCGACTTCGCCGCGATGCAGGTGGACAGCGTCAGCCCCTTCGCGGTGGCGATGCTGCCCACTCTGCGTGCCGTCCCCGGCGCCGCGCAGGTGCTGCGAGACTGGGATGGCGCAATGGCCGAAAGCGACCCGCGGCCGCTGATCTTCAACACCTGGATGGTCGCATTCGACCGCGCCGTCCGCGCCCGTGCCGGCATCCCCGAAGCCGCGCGCGCGCCGCTGTTCGATTTTGTCCCCTTCGTCCTTTCACCGCCGGGCGCCCATTTCTGCGGCGGCGATTGCGCCCCGATCCTGCGCGCGACGCTGGACGAGACAATGACCGCGCTCTCCGCCCGCTTCGGGCCGGATTTTTCAACCTGGCGCTGGGGAACCGTGCATCAGGCCGTCTTTGCCCACCCCTTCCTGAGCGGCATCCCCGTTCTGGGAGAAATCACGACGTTACGCATCGCGGTGCCTGGCGACGGCACCACGCTCGACCGCGCCGACATGAACGCCGCGCTGGAAGCGGTCCACGGCGCGAGTTATCGTGGCGTCTACGACCTCGCCGATCTGGACCGGAGCCTGTTCGTCATGACACCGGGACAGTCCGGAAACCCCATGAGCCGCCACGCAAGAGACTTTCTGACCCGCTGGCGCGACGGCGCCATGGTGCTGCTGGGACCCAAACCAGTCTCGGTGAGCGCCACAATACGGCTGGAACCTTAAGGCCGGCTAGAAAACCAAGACCGCTGGAAAACCAAGGCCGCTGGAAAACCAAGGAAAGACACAATTCATGGTTCGGGACGAAGATTTCATCGCGGGCGTGATGACCCGCCGCTGCCTCGCCTGGCTGATCGACCTTGTGCTGATCGGCCTGATCCTGATCCCGATCGTCCTGATCCTGACGCTCTTCGGGTTGCTCACCCTGGGCCTCGGTTTCGCGGCGATGGCGGTCCTGCCCGCAGTCCCATTTCTGTATCATTTTCTCAGTCTGATGCGGACCGCGAGCGCCACGCCGGGACAAGGCATCATGGGCCTGAGCGTCCGGCGCGACGCCGATCTGG
>JAYWAX010000202.1:0-6136 GCA_043782125.1 Acetobacteraceae bacterium
ATCTTCGACATTGTCCTGATGGACTGCCAGATGCCCGAAATGGACGGTTATCAGGCCACTGGCGCCATCCGCGAGATCGAGGCGCTGATGGGCCGCTCGACCCCGATCATTGCGCTCACCGCCCATGCGATGGACGGCAGCCGGGAGGAGTGCCTGCGGGCCGGTATGAACGATCAATTGTCGAAGCCTTTGACCCTCGCCATGCTGACGAGCAAGCTGGTGGAGTGGCTGCCGCCTGTGGGTGCCGCCGTCTGAGCGGTCCGGGGTTGGCGTGGTCCGGGGAAGGCGTGGTCCGGAGTCTGGGTGGCCTGACGGCGGCGTATCGCGCGGTCTGGGCGGTTCCTGATTTTCAGGCCGTGGCGTTGCCGTTATCTTTGGGATGAAACCCGCTTTGTCTGGGAGAGATCTTCGCCATGCCGACCGATCCATTCGTCGATATCGCCGGGTTATCCGCTTTGGGGCCGATTCGCTGGCTGGATGCGCGCGACCAGGCCGCATTCGACGCCGGTCATGCCCCGAACGCGATACGGGCGCCCAGTGACGCCTGGGATAAGGCGGCGAAAGCGGCCGGCTCCGGCTTCGAAAATACCGGCTTCTGGGATGAAGCGCTGAACGCCCTGGCGATCGGACCGGGAGTCACGGCGGTCGCCTATGACACCGGGGCGATGACCAATGCCGCGCGTGTTTGGTTCGTGCTGCAATATTACGGGCTGAAATGCGTCATTCTGAACGGTGGCTGGCCCGCCATCGCCGCCGCCGCCGTGCCCTCTGGCACCGGACCGGCGGCCTCGGGCTTCCAGGCCAGCCCAGGCGCGGGCAGCGTGGGCGTGGTCGATCGCGCCACGCTGAAAACGCAATTGAACGGCACCGCCCATGTCTTCGACAGCCGGACCCGCGCGGAGTTCACGGGCGACGATGCCCGCGGCCGTCCTCGCGGCGGACATTTGCCGGGCGCGCGGCATATTTCGCACGTGGACCTGATGGATCAAGGCGTCGTCCATGCCGCGCCGGTGCTGCGGTCGATGATGGAACGCGCCGGCTTCGGGCCGGGGGATCATATCGTGACGCATTGCGAGGGCGGGGGTCGCGCGGCGCTGGCCGCTGCCGCCGCCGTCCGCGCGGGTTACGGCGATGTCCACGTCTATTACCTCAGCTTCGGCGACTGGGCCAAAGACGAAACCTGCCCAATCGTTAAGGACTGATCGCGATCCTCCTGGGCAATCGCGCGAGGGTCGAAAAGCACCGGGGCGCAGCCCCGCGCCGTACCCGCCGATTTCACGTGCCTGTCACAGCGAAAAGCTGGCGATCCGTGCGCGCCGCGCCTATGTGCGGGGCAGAACACGGCAATCGGAGATCGCCCATGGGTATCGCGCACCATCAGCCCGCCACGCGCATTGTGGCGGACCTGCTCCGCGACGAAATCGATCCCCTGATTCGCGCCGATTTGCTATTTCTCGAAAGTTGGCGGACCAACCGGCCCGACGGAATCGCAGCGGTTTTGCGCGCCGGACAACTCCGCCGCGCCAACCCGGACCTGCTCGCCGCCATCGAACGCGAACAAACTGGCGCCCGAGGCGGTTAATACGCGGCGCAGACCGGCCGCCCGGAACATCAGCCCCGCCCTCCGATCACTTGCCGCCGCATCGTCCGAGACACCCGGTCCCAACGCCATGATCGCGACCGCTGAAGGCCCGGCGTGCGGAAGAACTTGCGAGGCGGCGAGGAAGCGACCACATTTCGCGCATGGCCAGCAGCAAACCCTTTCTCCCTGACTCCAGCACATTCCTGACTGGGCAATTGTTGATCGCGATGCCCGCGATGGGCGACCCGCGCTTTTCGCAAAGCGTCATTTATATGTGCGCGCACTCCTCCGAGGGCGCGATGGGCCTGGTCCTGAACCGCCCGGTGGTGAAGCCCACCTTTGCGGAGCTGCTGACGCAGTTGAAAGTGGTGCCCATTCCCCCCGCGCGCGATGTCCGGATGTGCGCAGGCGGCCCGGTGGAGAACGCCCGCGGCTTCGTGCTGCATACCGACGACTGGACCGGAGAGGGGAGCCTGAAGGTCGATTCCGGCCTCGCGCTGACCGCCAGTCTGGATGTTTTGCAGGCCATCGCCGAGGGCAAGGGCCCGCGCGAATGCATCCTCGCTCTGGGCTATGCGGGCTGGGGACCCGGACAGCTCGATCGGGAGATCCAGCAGAACGCCTGGCTGTCGGGTCCTGCGGACGAGCCCTTGTTGTTCGACGCCGACCACGACACCAAGTGGCGCCGCGCATTGGCCAAACTGCGCGTCGATCCCTTGCTGCTGTCCGACGTCGCCGGGCACGCCTGAACGCGCCCGATTCCACGCCACACGCGCGAGATATCTGGACCGCCACCACCCGTGGGAGTAGTGGAAGCGGCATGGATCGCATCGCCACAATCGCCCGCACCACCACGGAAACCGATATCTCCGTCACCCTGAACCTCGACGGCTCGGGGAAGGCCGATATTGCCACCGGAATCGGCTTCCTCGACCATATGCTGACGGCACTCACCCGCCATGGGCTGTTCGACCTGACCGTGCGCGCCAAGGGCGACCTGCACATCGACTTCCATCACACGACGGAGGACGTGGGAATCGTCATTGGTCAGGCATTCGCCAAGGCGATCGGCGACAAGCGCGGCATCCGCCGCTTCGGCCACGCGCTGATCCCGATGGACGAGACGCTGGCCGAAGCCGCTGTCGATATCTCCGGCCGCCCCTTTCTGGTCTTCAACGCCGATTTCGGCCGCCCGAAGATCGGCGAGATGGACACCGAACTATTCGAAGAATTCTTCCGGGCGCTCGCGTTCAACGCGATGATCACGCTGCACGTGAACCGGCGCGCGGGTCATAACGCGCATCACGTCGCGGAAGCCTGCTTCAAGGCCACCGCGCGGGCGCTGCGGATGGCGTCGGAAATGGACCCGCGCATGGGCGACGCGATCCCCTCCACCAAGGGCGCGCTGTGAAAATCTGGACGGCGCATGAAAAACCCCGGGCGGCACCGCTGCTGGTGCGAGAAGGGTTTTCGTTCGGCGCCTTCATTCTGGGCCCGTTCTGGCTGGCCGCGCATCGCGTCTGGCTGCCCGCCGCCGTGGTACTGCTGCTGGACGTTTGCATCGTCGTCCTGACCCGCCCGCCCGCCTCCCTGGTCTTGATCGCCGCCATCGCCCTTCTTCTGGGGTTTTCCGGCCGCGACCTGGTGCGCTGGGCCGCCGCCCGCCATGGCTATCTGGAAACCGGCGTGGTCGCCGCGGGGAATGAGGACGAGGCGCGGGTCCGCCTGCTGACCGCGCGCCCGGATCTGACCGCACATGCGATGCTGGCAGAAGCCGCGCCATGAAAATCGCCGTCGTCGATTATGGCAGCGGGAACCTCGCCTCCGCCTCCCGCGCGCTGGCGCTGGCGGCGGAACGGACCGGGATCGCCGCGGCCGTCCGGGTTACCGCCGATCCTGACCTTGTCGCCGCCGCCGATCGGATCGTCCTGCCGGGCCAGGGCGCCTTCGCCGACTGCGCCCGCGGCCTGCATGCGGTGTCCGGCATGTGGGAGGCGATCGACCGCGCCACGTCATCCGGAACTCCTGTTCTTGGCATCTGCGTTGGCATGCAACTGATGGCCCAACGCGGGCTGGAGCATGAAATCACCCAGGGTTACGGCTGGATTCGCGGCGACGTCGCGGAAATGCCGGCGCCCGGCCTGCGCCTGCCACAAATGGGCTGGAACGGCCTGGACTTCGAACCCGGCGCGCATCCCCTGCTGGAGGGTTTACATCCCGGCGATCATGCTTATTTCGTCCACAGCTATGCCCTGTCGGGTGGCGATCCGTCCCAAACGATCGCCACGACCGATTATGGCGGGCCCATCGCCGCCTTCGTCGCCGCCGGCAACCGCGCCGGCACGCAGTTTCACGTCGAAAAAAGCCAGGAGGTTGGCATTCGCATCCTGACCAATTTCCTGCGCTGGACCCCCTGACATCATGTCCGAGCCCGCACGGTCCTCTCCCCTTCTCAGCGTCGAACCGGTCGAGGAACTCGACGACGGCGACCTCGCCGCGTTATGCGAGGCCACCGACGCCGCGATCATCGACGGCGGCGGATTCGGCTGGATCAACCCTCCTGGGCGTCGCGCGCTGGAAAGCTATTATCGCGGAGTCCTGCTGGTGCCGGAACGCGAGTTGATCGCCGCCCGCATGGACGGGATGGTCGTCGGCTCGGCCCATCTGGTCAAACCGCCACGCAATAATGAGGCGCAGTCGTTCTCCGCGCACCTGATGCACGCCTTCGTCGCGCCCTATGCGCGCGGCCACGGCCTTGCGCGCATGTTGACCCTGGGTGTCGAAAGCCGGGCGCGGGAACTGGGCTATCACGTGCTGAATTTGGACGTGCGGGAAACGCAGACCGCTGCCATCCACATGTACGAAGCCCTGGGTTACGAGCGATGGGGCACGCACCCCAATTACGCCCAGGTCCGCGGCAAGGTCGTCCAGGGATTTTATTACTGTAAGCGTCTCCGGCAGAAAAAAGCGCCGGCGGCCGACGCATGACACCAACGATCCACGAGATTGAGTGGTGGCGCCGTCCCCTCTGCTTCATGGCCCGCCTCGATCGGACCATTGGGCGCGGTACGCCGCCGCGAAAGATGGCACGGCTCACGGCGGGAACTGCTTTCCATCCCATCTCCATGCCGCGCCCGATGGTCCGGTCAGGCCGGACCATGACGGGGAGGGGGCGGATTTCCACCTCCCGCGGGTGTGACGTGACGCGTACCGGAGAGCGGGCCGCATGACTCTCACCCTCTATCCCGCGATCGACCTGAAGGACGGAAGCTGCGTGCGGCTGCGCCGGGGCGAAATGGACCAGGCCACGGTCTATTCCGACGACCCGGCGGCGCAGGCGATCGCGTGGCGCGACGCGGGTTTCAAATGGTTGCACGTCGTGGACCTGAACGGTGCCTTCGCCGGACGTCCCGTGAACGCCGAAGCGGTGACCGCGATCCTGAAAGCCGTGGATCTTCCGGTACAACTCGGCGGCGGTATCCGCGACATGGCGGGGATCGAATCCTGGCTCGCCGCGGGCGTGCGGCGCGTGATCCTTGGCTCCGCTGCTGCGAAAAACCCGGCGCTGGTCATCGAAGCCTGCAAAGCCTTCCCCGGCCGTATCGTCGTCGGCATCGATGCCCGCGATGGGTTCGTCGCCACCGAAGGTTGGGCTGAAACCTCCAACATTCCCGCCGCCGAACTTGGCGCGCGATTTGAGGACGCGGGCGTCACCGCGATCGTTTACACCGACATCGGCCGCGACGGGATGCTGTCGGGGCTGAATTTGGACCAAACGCGCGATCTCGCGGCGAAACTGACCACGCCGGTGATCGCGTCCGGCGGAGTCGGCTCCCTGGACGATCTGGCGGCGCTGCGCCGTGTGGCCGAAGGCACCCGCATCGAAGGCGCCATCGTCGGGCGCGCGCTGTACGACGGCCGGGTGAAACCGGCAGAGGCGCTCGCGCTGTTCGGGCTGGGCGCCGCCTGAACGTGGCCGCGCCGGCAGGCATCCGCGTGGCCCGGTACCGAACCCTATTCGCTTGCAACCCGGGCGGCCCGTGGAGTCTAAGAGGCGCAGCATGTTGAAACTTCGGGTGATTCCCTGTCTGGACGTCAAGGATGGACGCGTCGTCAAAGGCGTGAACTTCGTCTCGTTGCGCGATGCCGGCGATCCGGTGGAACAGGCGGCGATCTACGACGCGGCGGGCGCCGACGAACTGACCTTCCTCGACATCACTGCCAGCCATGAAAACCGCGACACCATCCTCGATGTCGTGTCGCGCACCGCCGCGCGGGTATTCCTGCCGCTGACCGTCGGCGGCGGCATCCGTTCGACCGAGGACATGCGCCGCCTGCTGCTGGCGGGCCCCGACAAATGTAGCATCAATTCCGCCGCCGTCGCGCGCCCGGACCTGGTGCGGGAGGCGGCGGTGAAGTTCGGCAGCCAGTGCGTGGTGGTCGCGGTGGACGCCAAACAGACCGCGCCGGGAAGGTGGGAGGTGTTCACCCACGGCGGACGCCGGAACACCGGAATCGATACGATCGCGTGGTGCGAGCGGGTCGTTTCGCTCG
>JAYWAX010000203.1:0-6135 GCA_043782125.1 Acetobacteraceae bacterium
GTTATCCCCCACCCAGAGACAGATACCCACGCGTTACTCACCCGTCCGCCACTACCGGTTGCCCGATCGTGCGACTTGCATGTGTTAAGCATGCCGCCAGCGTTCGCTCTGAGCCAGGATCAAACTCTCAGGTTCATCCCGTTCCCCAGTATAAAGGAAAACAAAACGAACGACCCCGCTCTCTTAAAGTTCCGTTCCATCCTCGTGGAGGAGAATGAAATTATCCACAAGCGTAACTGTAACGCATTTATAAGATACATCGCAGCCACACTCGACAAACACCGAAACCAATCGAAACGGGGTTGATAGAAAACCCCATACAATCGGTCGCAATGCCCGATCTGTCCCCAATCTTGCGATCGAAAACACGAGGGCGCCGCCAACGTATCCCTTCCAAATCATATGCTATTGTCAAAGAACTCCGGGAAAACCCGGCCCGCGAAGAACCGGTTGGTTCGTCTCGGGAGGCGCCTTGTAGGAGCCGGTCCCGGGCCTGTCAACGCGATTACGCCCCCGTCGCGCGTTTTTTTTCAAAATTCGTTCAACCCACTGAAATCAAACGAAAACCTTTCCGCCGCCCCCGGGAAACCACGGAAAACCCTCAAATCCACCGCGTGCTCGGCTCGCCACCCAGCAAATACGACCCAACCGTCTCGAAATGCGTCCGCCGCCCCTGCAGGTGCTGCGCCACCGCGCCGACATCGCGCAACCGCCGCTCGAACGGTTGATTGGCCAGGATCGCGGTCGAACCCGCCTCGTGAAACACGTGATAGGCCGCGTCCCGCGACGCATGGATCGCGAATGTCGTCGCCTGACGAATGGCGATCCGGTTGGCGACCGTGATCTGCCCGGTGCGCGCCACGTCGTCCCAGACCTCCTCCAGAACCGTCAGCACCCCGGCCCGCGCCGCCTTGCGCGCCGCGTCCCAGTATCCGATCGTGTGCTGGACCGCGTTGTTGTCGCGGAGTTGGTCCGTGCCGCCCAACTGCACCTTGCCCTTCGCCAGCGCCACCACCGCATCCAGCAATCCCCGCGAAGCCCCCAACGCGACGCAACTGAACCCCCCGGCGTAGAGCTGCATCGCCTGGAACCGGTACAGCGTCCCGGCCTCGCGCCGCTCGTCGGCGGACTCGCGTGTCACCGAATGTGCGTCGTCCACGAACAGCCCGGACAGCGTGAACGTGTCGCTGCCCGTCCCGCACAGCCCCATCACGATCCATACGTCGGGATCGATCTTCGCCAAATGCCGGGGAAACAGCATCGTCCGCTCCCACACCCGCCCATCCGGACGCGTCACCGCAGAGCCATCCGGGTTCGAACAAGGGGCCATCGCCCCGAGCCAGGTCGCATGCCGAGACCCCGACGCGAAACTCCAGGTGCCGGAAACCAGCCAGCCACCTTCCGTCCGCACCGCCTTCGCGTTCGAACCGGGACCGTTGCCCCAGGCCAGGACGGCCCGCGGATTGTCCCAGATTTCATGCGCGATGTCCGGCGCCAGATAGGCGGCCGTCATGGAACAGCCCGAACCTTGGTTCATGCACCAGGCCGTGCTCGCGTCACCCATCGCGATGGCTTCGATACACTGAACATAATCGGCCGGCTTCAGTTCGAACCCGCCCATCGACCGCGGCACCAACAGCCGGAACATCCCGGCCGCATGCAACGCATCCAGCACATCCCCCGGTAATTCCCGGCCCGCCTCAACCCTTGGCGCCGCCGCCGCCAAGATGGGTATCAGCGCACGCGCGCGCGCGAGGCAACCCTCCGGCGAGCCATCCAGTTCCGCCACCGGCCCCAAACTCAGCGCGTCATCCATCGCCCGTTTCCTTCTGTTCCGCGCGCAAAATCCGCGCTCCCTGCAAGGGATTTCCTCTCGATTGACATACCCTTTGGGCGCCCGCAATACTCGCTGGTAGATTCCGCTGACAGACGCGGACACCGGGTCCAGTACTGGGCTTGGTGCCCGCGTTTCAATTTGGCCCGCGTGTCACAAGAAGCGAGCGCGACACGACGGGAGACGGACCGTTCGAACCAGCCCGCGCCGCCGAATGAAGGAGACCCAGACATGAGCGATCCCGAGACCCAGACAATCGAGATCAACGGCTTCTCAACCCGGGTCTGGCGCAAAGGCACCGGCCCGAAACTCGGCTTTATCGCCGGGTTCGGCGGATTGCCCCGCTGGATGCCGATCCTGGAAGAATTGTCCAAAAGCCGCACCCTGATCGTCCCCTCCCTGCCCGGCTTTCCCGGCGGCGAGCGTGGACACAGCGTGCTCGATACGCATTTGGACTGGATGATCGCGGTCCGCGAAACGCTCGAAAAAGCCGATCTCGTAGGCGCCGATCTCGCCGCCAGTTCCGTCGGCGCGTCGCTGACCCTGGAAATCGCCGCGCTCTGGCCACACATGGTGCGCCGCGTCGCCGCCATCGCCCCCTTCGGTCTCTTCGACGAAAAAGCCCCCCCCGCCGATCCCTGGGCTCAGCGCGCCGACAACGTGCCGGGCCTGCTGTGCGAAGACCCAGAAATCTACAAAGCGATGAAAACCGCGCCCGAAGGCGCCAACTCGATCGAATGGCCGATCGAACAGGTCCGCGCGTCCGAGGCCGCCGCGCGAATCTTTTGGCCCCTTGGCAACACGAAGATCGAAAAGCGCCTGCGCCTGATCAGGGCCCCCGTGCTGCTGCTTTGGGGCGAGCACGACAAAATCATTCCGCGCACCTACGCCAACGTGTTCGCGGACGGCATGCCCGGCCAAACCGAGATCCAAATCATCCCCGGCGCCGGTCACCTCGCCGAACTCGACAAACCGGCCGAGGTCGCGAACGCCATCCTCGCCTTCACCGCCTGACCTGGACCGCCGCCACTCACTCCCCCTCACCTCGTCATGGCCCGGCTCGACCGGGCCACCCGGAGCGGCAGGGCGGTAAATATTCCGGCACGCCACAGCAAAACCCAACATAGAGCACCCAAATGGCATACGACCCCGACACCCAGGCCGTCCTCGACCTCATCAAAGCGGCTGGGCGGCCCGCGATGGAAACTCTGTCCGCGCCAGAGGCCCGCGAAGCCTTCAATGCGGGCCGGAAACTCCTGTCGCCGACGCCGGACGACGTGGCGGACATACGCGACACCGCGGTGCCCGGCCCGCTTGGACCAATTCCGGTGCGCCTTTACCGGCCGGCCGGATCGCAGGAAACCGACGTGCTGCCCGCCCTCGTCTATTTCCACGGCGGCGGCTGGGTCGTGGGCGACCTGAATTCCCATGACGTCCCCTGCCGCCGTTACGCCAACGCCGCGCACTGCCGGGTCATCTCCGTCGATTACCGCATGGCGCCGGAACACGTGTTTCCCGCGGCGGTGAACGACTGCGCCGCCGTGACCCAATGGGTCCATGACAGCGCCGCGTCCCTGGGTGTCGATGCGTCCAAAATCGCGGTCGCCGGCGATTCAGCAGGCGGCAACCTCGCCGCCGTCATGGCGCTGATGGCCCGCGATGGCACACTGCCAAAGCTGGCGTTCCAGTTGCTGATCTACCCCGCGACCGACATGACCATGAGCTCGATCTCCGCGACGACGATCGGGCCGGGCGTGCCGCTGACCTCCGCCACGATGAAATGGTTCATCGATCATTACGTCAAAGGCGATCGCACGGATTGGCGCGCGTCCCCCGGCCGGGCTGCCAGTGTCGCGGGCACGGCGCCTGCCCTGGTCCTGACCGCCGCGCACGATCCGCTGCGCGACGAAGGCATCGACTACGCGAAACGCCTGGAACGCGAGGGCGTCCGCGTCATCCACCTGCATTATTCCGATCAAATTCACGGGTTCGTCGGCATGGGCCGCATGATCCGCGCCGCCGGCCAGGCGATGGACATGATGGCTTGCGTGCTGAAACAGGCGCTGCATCCGCCGGGCCCCGTCACCTGACCAACGGACGTATCGCCGACGCACGCGGCACGCCCCCGCCGAACAGCCAAGGGATTATCAGCGGGGCGCCGCCGCACTGGTGCCGCATAACGATGAATCGCGCCACCTCCAGCTTCGTTTCAAGCCTGCGGCCAGAGCGGCTGGACGCGCTGGAAATCTCCGGCCTTTCCTGGCTGAAAGCGGGTTTCCGGTCGTACGAATTCGTCAGTTACCCAAGCTTCGACATCTGCCGCGACCGGACATCGCGGTCCTACGATATCGTCATCGCGGAACAGGTCTTCGAACATATCCGAAGCCCAGACCTCGCTTTGGGCAACATTCGCGGGATGCTACGCCGTAACGGCGTGCTCGTGATCACAACCCCATTTTTAATCCGCTACCACCCAGAGCCGCTAGACCTGTGGCGCTGGACCGCAGCCGGCCTGCGCGCGATGTTGGAGGATGCGGGCTTCACCGTCCTCGCCGCCGACGCCTGGGGTAACCGAGCCTGCGCCACCGCCAATTTCGACGATTGGCCGGACTACGACGCCGCCCGCCACTCCCTCGAAAACCAAATCGATGTCCCCGTTTCCACCTGGGCTTTTGCCCGCCGGGACCACCCGCGCACCATCGTGGATTTGTTCATCGGATACGCGAAGGCCGCGCGGCGGAAACTGGCGCAAAGTGGCAACCAAAATATCCACGGCGAGTCCAAGGATTTACCCAACGACGATCGCGTTTCGTAGTTCCAATGGTGCATCTATTTTCGCAAGCGGCTCCCAACTTCCACCAACGCCCTTAATTCCAACCGTCCCATAGCCGAGAATTCTACCGGCGAGGCCCTGCTCGACATCCACCGTCTCCACTTTGGTAACGTTCATCTCCTCGGTACGACGGGTGATCCATCCGATTTTGTGGATAATTCTGCGGTCGGTGACAACAATCTCCGTGGTTTTTCGCTTCATCCAGGAACCTGAATAAAAATAAACCGTTACGGCCAGCGGCACCGCAACAAGCAATAACGCCATCGGTTCATGCGGCCCGGACCGCGACAACACATACAGCCCAGCGCCAGCCGTGAACAATCCGGATAAGATTGCGTGCTTGTGGATGATCCAGTGCAACCTTCCTACGTACCGCACGCTTTCTCCGGGCTGAAGAACCTTGGTGTAGTACGCCATACCGTTCACCCCCTGATGCCGCGTTGTTCCGCTGTTTTTCCGGGCCGTCTCAGATCACGTTTTCCTCCGCCAGTTTCTCCACATCCGATTTCGAAAAGCCGAGCATCGACGTAAGCAGCCACTCATTGTCCTCGCCGTACCCGGGCGCCCCACGATCAATCGGGCCGCCGATATAAGCGGGCGTCCGGGAGAACTTCATCGGCAATTCATACACCGGCCAGGTGCCGATTTTCGTGCCGGTGACCTCGGTCAACCATTTCAGGTGGCGGAGTTGCGGGTCCTTATCGACGCGGTCTTCCGAATTCTGGCAGACACCCGCGGGAACGCCCGCTTTCTGCAAGATTGCCATCACGTCTTCGGCAGTCTGGCGCGCGGTCCAGGCGCCAACCGCCGCGTCGAGCGCATCCTGGTGCTTCAACCGGTCCTCCAGCGTCGCGAACCGGGTTTCCGAAATCCCGGCCAGGCTGGCCACGACGGACCAATGCGCCTCGGTGAAACAGGCGATCGCCACCCAACGATCGGTGCCCAAACACCGGTACGCCCCGTGCGGCGCCGCGGGCATATAGGGGGAACGGTTGCCGTAACGACGCCATTCCCGCCCATTCGCCGACCAGTCCAACACCGTGGCGCCCGTGAGAAAAATCCCGGACTCACACTGAGATGCGTCGATCCACTGCCCTTCGCCGGTCTTCTCCCGGTGATAAATCGCCCCCAACAACGCCAGCGCGTAGCCGTAGGCGCCCATCCAATCGAGATAGGAATACCCCCAACTCGTCGGCATCGCCGGTTCCGGCAGTCCGGACATATCCGCCTGGCCCCCGAAGGCCGCGGCAACGGGCCCGACCGTGCGCATCCGCCCGTAAACACCATGCGCGCCCATCCCAGCCTGCTGGATATAAATGATATCTGGCCGGATCTTCTTCAGCACGTCGTAGCCAAGGCCCAACCGATCCAGCACCCCAGGCGAGAACCCTTCCGCCACCACGTCGCAAATCCGTACCAGATCTTTTGCGATTTGAAGCCCCTTGGGATGGCGGATATTCAACGAAAT
>JAYWAX010000204.1:0-2191 GCA_043782125.1 Acetobacteraceae bacterium
CGGGATTGACGCAAACCCAGAATCCATCCCAGGCATGTCGCGTCATCGCGCAATATTTCTGAACCTCCTGGAGCCGCGCGTATTCGACGAGAGGCAAAATACCTTCCTGACCGTCGAGTTGCCGATGCTCCAACGCGGCCCGCAAATACAAAAGCGTGATAACCACCGGTATCGCGTCCAGCGAACGGAACATGTCCATCTGGACTTCGTCGATCTGGGTACGTATCTTCAGGTTTTTCAGGTCATCGGCCGTTCTGATGGCGTGATCGGTCGTCGTGACATGCCGGAATCCAAGATCCCAGGGCTTTTCCAAAACGTCCACGCCAACCTGCCGGGGAATTTGTTCGCGTATCGCCTGACCGAACGCCCCATCCATCGCGGACCAGAGTTTCGTGTAGGTGTCGAACAGAAATCCCAGGGAAGGGAGTTCCGCCAGTCCCAGAAGCGGCGTCAGTTGCGCGCCGCTCACAAACGTCATTTCCAGCCCGCCCCCCCGCACCTGGGCGAACAAGCCGCTTTGTATCCCCGCCTGCCCTTCCCCGATGATCCTGATTTCCATCCGGCCCTCGGAGCGCTTCGCCACCGCCTCCGCCGCCTCCACCATACGCCGGTGCAGAGGCGCGTCGTTCGGCGCCACATGCCCGAAGCGCCAGGTGAATTCCGCGGCATGGGCGAAACGGGAGATCATGGGCGCGGCCAGAACCCCGGTCAGGGCCGTTCGCCGGGTCAAGGCTCGCGACACCGGTCGATCCCCCTCCCCTCCGTGCCCGTTCAACATCGGCGGGCACCGAGTTCCGTTTCGTTCAGGCGCAGGCCAAGGCCCGGTCCTTTTGGCAGATGGAACAACCCGTCCACGGGAACGGGCGGATTCTCGAACACCACATGCGTTCGTGGGGAAGGATCGTTCCATTCGGCCGGCTTTGTGCCTTGCAGCAACGAGGCGACGACATGCAGGTTGGCCATGTGTCCGATCGTCGGCTGTGTCTGATGCGGCACCAGTTCCACGCCATGCGCGTGCGCCAGCGCGGCGCAACGCAACAGGCCGGTGATGCCGCCCATCTTCACGATGTCAGGTTGCACCATGCGCACGCCGGCGCTGATCAGGTCGTTAAGAGCCGGCAATGTATAGGTCTGCTCTCCCGCCGAAACCGTGATGTCCAATGCCCGCGCCACCTCGCCCATCGCCCGGACATGATAATGTTGGACCGGCTCCTCGAACCACCAGAAGCCCAGGTCTTCCAGGGCGCGTCCGACCCGTATGGCGCCGCCGACCGTGTAACAATTATTCGCGTCGAAGGCGAGCGGAAACGCGTCTCCCACCATGCGCCGCACCGCCCTGGCCTTGGCGATGTCGCCGGGAATGTCCGCGTCCAGCCGCGTTCTATCGTTATCAAAGCGAATCTTGATCGCGGCTGGCCGGTCTTTCAACCGTTGTTCCACCACCCGTAGCACCTCGTCCACCGAACGGTCGGCATTGCCGCCGATCGAGGCATAGAACGGCAACGCCGTGTTCCAGGCGCCGCCGATCAGCTTGTAAATCGGCAGGCCGGTCAATTTGCCTTTCAGATCCCATAACGCGATGTCCACCGCGGCCAGTGCCCCCGTCAGGGCGCCCTCCGGTCCCAGCTTGACCAGTGCGTGCATGGCCTGATCCATCAGTACCGCGTGATCCAGCGGATCCTGGCCGATCAGCAGCGGCGTCAGGTTGTCACGGACAATGCCCAGGGAGGCGAGACCGCCTTGCATGGGGGATGCTTCCCCGATGCCGTGCAATCCGTCATCGGTTCGCACGATGACGAAGGCACTGCGCCGCATGGGCGGATCATCCGGCGCCCATGCGACCTGAAAGGCCTCCACCGCAGTGATTTTCAAGGCCTGTTCTCCCGTCTCACGATGCCGTCGCGCTTTCGCTTCCACCGTCAGGCGGGCGGCGCGTATCCCCTGTCAACGGTTACGGGTAACGAGACGGCCCGCCCTCGCCTCTGTCGCACCGGCTCCATGAACATAGGCCGACTGGCCGTTGATCCAGGTTTCCAGAATGCCCGCCGCCGGTGTCGCCGGCGTATCGAAGCTCGCGGTGTCCTTCACCGTGGCGGGATCGAACAGCACGAGATCGGCGTAGGCTCCCGGACGTATCACACCGCGATCCACCATGCCGAACACCGCCGCCGTATGGCCTGTCATCTTGTTC
>JAYWAX010000205.1:0-6127 GCA_043782125.1 Acetobacteraceae bacterium
ACCTTGTCGCCAAGCCCAGAGAAAGCAGGTGCGTTCGGATTGATGTCCATGCAGACAACGGTTTCGCCGCGTGCGACGAGCATGGGGATGACGCGGATACCGATGAACCCGGTGCCGCCGATGACAAAGATGGACATTTTTATTTCTCCCGTTACGCGGGTCTCGCCCGCCATGGTAACAGGATCGGACGAACCGGCGTTCCGGGCAAGGGCGGCGGTCCCGGCCTCCCTCGCTTTGGCGTGCAGCCCGATCGAACCGTGCCACGCCGTTGCCGGACCACTGCGACGTGCCGCGTTTTGTGCATAAGTTTGTATTTCCGGCATCGAACCTTCGGCGCCGGCGCGTCAGACGTTGAAGCGGAACAGCAGCACGTCGCCGTCTTTCACGATGTATTCCTTGCCCTCGATACGTAGCTTGCCGGCTTCCTTGGCGCCCGCTTCGCCACGTCCGGCGATATAATCGTCATAGGCGATCGTTTCGCAGGCAATGAAACCGCGCTCGAAATCCTTATGGATCGCGGCGGCGGCGCGCGGCGCCTTGGTGCCTTTGACGATGGTCCAGGCGCGCGTTTCCTTCGGTCCGCAGGTAAAATAGGTCTGCAAGCCGAGAAGATCGTACCCCGCGCGTATCACCCGATCCAGGCCGGAATCGACGAGGCCCAGGCCGTCGAGGAATTCGGCCTGGTCTTCGTTGGGGAGGAGCGAGACCTCCGCCTCGATGGCGGCGGACACCGTCACGCAGCGGGCCCCTTCGCGCTTCGCGCGTGCCTCCACCACGGCGGAGAACGCATTTCCGGTGGCGGCGGCACTTTCCTCGACATTGCAAACGTAGAGGACGGGTTTGGAGGTGAGAAGTTGCAGGCGCCGGACATCTTCTTCCTGGCCCGGAGGAATGGCGGTCCGGGCGGGCTTGCCGTCCTGGAGCGCGGCGACGATCGGTTCCATCAGAGCAACCGCCGCGATGCTTTCCTTATCGCCGCCGCGCGCCTTTTTCTGCGCCGCGTAAAGACGCTTTTCCAGGCTTTCCAGGTCGGAGAGCATTAATTCGGTCTCCACCACCTCCGCGTCGCGGTCGGGGTCGATGGACCCTTCGACATGGGTGATATCGCCGTCCTCGAAGCAGCGCAGGACGTGAATGATCGCATCGACCTCCCGGATGTTGGCCAGAAACTGGTTGCCCAGACCCTCGCCCTTGGACGCGCCGCGGACGAGGCCGGCGATATCGACGAATTCCAGGGAGGTCGGGACGACCCGGATGGACTTGCCGATCTCGGCGAGCACGTCCAGACGTTTGTCCGGCACGCCGACGCGGCCGACATTGGGCTCGATGGTGCAGAACGGATAATTCGCCGCCTGCGCGGCGGCGGTGGCGGTCAGCGCGTTAAACAGCGTGGACTTGCCAACATTCGGCAAGCCGACGATTCCGCAATTAAATCCCATTTGCAGTCCCCGGTGGCGTCATCGGGGCGGTCATACCCGGATGCACGCTACATGGCCAGCGCCTGGGCTCCGCCCCATCGACGCCCGGCCCGTCCGCCGTCGTCATGGTCCGGCTCGACCGGACCATCGGGCGCGGCACTGCTGCGCCATGGAGCGCACCGCCCGCCACCATCGTACCCGCGCCAGACCATGACACCCGGCACACGGCCCTCGCCTCGCGCCGGGATTCGCCCCCGCCAGTCCTGTCCCGAGGCCGATCGAAGGCCTTACCAAGGGGGGTGTGACGCCCCCCCAAAGCCCAGGACGCGTTTGCCTCAGACGACCTTGCCGCTGTCGCCGTCCATCAAATGCATGTTGTTCATATCGGCCGTCAGAGCCAAAATCTGTTCCGGATGACAGTCCGTTTCCGGCGCCACGCGGGCGCAGATCGGATCGCCGCCAAGGAAGAAGTGAACCATGGTTTCCATACCCATCGGTTCCACCACGTCCACCTTCAGATCGACGCGTTCCCAGCCCGGCTTGGCCTGTTCGTGGTATTCGAACAGATGCTCGGGACGCATGCCGAAGGTCATCTTCTTACCCTTGTAAGGGCGGTAACGATCGAGCCGCGCCTCCGGGATCGGCAGCACGATCTGATCGTTCACCCGCACCACGAGCCCGCCGCCATTGCCGTCGAGAATTTGGCACGGCATGAAATTCATGGCAGGTGAGCCGATGAACCCGGCGACGAAGCGAGTCGCAGGGTTGTGGTACAGTTCCTGCGGCGTGCCCACCTGTTCGATGATTCCGGCGTTCATGACCACAACGCGATCGGCCAGAGTCATCGCCTCCACCTGATCGTGGGTCACGTAGACGGTCGTGGTTTTGACGGTCTGGTGGACCTTCTTGATCTCTGTCCGCATCTGCACGCGCAGCTTGGCGTCCAGGTTCGACAGCGGTTCGTCGAACAAGAAGACCTTCGGGTTCCGCACAATGGCGCGGCCCATGGCGACGCGCTGACGCTGACCGCCAGACAACGCCCGCGGCTTACGTTCCAGCAGCGGCGCGATATCGAGGATGCGGGCCGCCTCATCGACGCGGCGCTTGATCTCCTCCTTGGGGAATTTTCGAAGTTTCAGGCCGAAGGCCATATTGTCGAAAACGCTCATGTGCGGATAAAGCGCGTAGTTCTGAAACACCATCGCGATGTCGCGGTCGCGCGGGGGCACATCGTTGACGACCTCTCCCCCGATCAGGATTTCTCCGCTGCTGATTTCCTCCAGGCCCGCGATCATGCGGAGGGTCGTGGATTTGCCGCAGCCGGAGGGGCCGACCAGAACGACGAACTCCTCGTCGGCGATATCGAGGTCGATGCCTTTCACCGCTTGGACGCCGCCATCGTATTCTTTGACAATTTTGCGGCAGGAGACTTCAGCCATGGTATTTCGATTCCTTGGTCGGAGTTTGGTCTGATAGCCGTTACGATCAGCCCTTGGTCGCGCCAGCCGTCAGGCCCGCCACGTAGTAGTCCATCAAAAAGGCATAGATGACGATGGGCGGCAATGAGGCAAGCAGGCAGGCCGCCATGATCTTCCCCCACTGAAACACGTCGCCGCGGATCAGGTCGGAGATGATCCCCACTGTCAGAACCATCTGGTTCGAGGTGTAGAGATAGGCCAGCGGATAGAGGAAGGCGCCCCAGGCGACGGTGAAGGCAAAGATCGTCGCCGCGATGATGCCCGGCATCGCCACGGGGATGAAAATTTTGGTCAGGATTTGCAGATAACTGGCACCGTCGATCAGCGCGGCTTCGTCGAGCTCCTTGGGAATGGAGCTGAAATACCCGATCATGATCCAGGTGCAGAACGGCACCGCCAGGGTCGGGTACAGCAGCACCAAAGACCAGACGCTGTTGATCAGCCCGATCGAACCGACGATCTGGAACAGCGGGATGAACAGCAGCGACGGCGGAATAAGGTAGGTCAGGAAGACGCCGGTGGACAGCAACTGGCTCCCCCAGAACCCCATCCGGGACAGGCTGAACGCCGCCAGCACCGAGATGACCATCGAGAACACGACGGTCAGGACCGTGACCATCACCGAGTTCAGATAGTAGGTCTGAAAGTTCGAATAGGTGAGCAGGTACCAGAAGTTATCCAGCGTCGGATGCAGTACCACCCACGGGCTGCCGGTCTGGGCTGAAATTTCCGCCGACGATTTAAGACTGGTCACCACGGTGTAGAACGGCGGGACCAGGAAAATGACCGCGAACACCGCCAGCGCGATATAACTGCCCCACAAAGCCCACAGCCTCTGACTGTGCAGGCTGGTTTTGCGGGTGGCCGCGCGGCGGCCGGCACCTTCGTTCGTGGTGGCGCTCATGCCGCGATGTCCTTGGTCCGTTGCGTGACGCCGCGCAGCACAAAGAAGGCCGCGAAAGCGAGGATGGGGAACATGAACAGACTGTCCGCCGCCCCCAGGGGAATGTCGCCGGATTGAATGCCGACCTGGAAGGCGTAGGTCGCGAACACATGGGTCATGTCCTGCGGTCCGCCAGCGGTCAGGATGCGCACGATATCGAAGTCGGCGAAGGTCACGATCAAACTGAACAGCACGGTGATCGCGATGATGTTGCGCATCATCGGCAGCGTGACGAAGAACAGTTTCTGCATCGCGTTGGCGCCGTCGATCGACGCCGCCTCGTAAAGCTGCTCGGGCACCGACTTCAGCGCGGCGAGATACATGATCATGAAGAACGGCGTGCCGAACCAGACGTTAACGGTGATGGTGCAGACGCGCGCGATCCAACCAACCCCCAGCCAGGGGACATTGGCCAGACCGAACTGGTTCAGTATCCAGTTAAAGGCGGAATAGGACGGATCGAACATCCACCACCACGTCAGGGTGGACAGCGCCAGCGGGATCACCCACGGCACCAGCAACAGACCGCGCCAGATCTTCTGGTTCGTGCCGCTGGGGATGTTGTGCATCAGATGCGCCAGGATAAAGCCCAGGAAGGCCTTCATCACGACGGCGGTGACGGCGAACAGGCAACTTTGGTAAATAACAAGCTGAAATGTGTGGCGCTTCAACAGGAACGCGAAGTTTCCCAGGCCCACGAAGGCGGTCATCTTCTTGTTCAACATGCTCAGCCACATCGCATAGAACGCCGGGTAAACGACGAAGCCCGCGATCAGCAGGATCAGCGGCATACACAACAGCAAGGCGATCGTCGACTTACGCCGCGCGAGGCGTTTCATCGATGTGGCACGCGGCGCCTCGTGTGGGGCGACCATGCCAACTGTTACGACCGAACCATCCGCCATTCGTCCCTCCTTGCCGCCCCCGGTACCCGGTTCGCGGTAACGCTTCGCGAGGAGGTTCTGTCCTCCGTCGTGGCCTGAAAGCCTGCCCTTATCCCGGCGCTTTCGCATCGCCGTTCGCACCCGGTCCAACGGATTTGGGCACAGCAGGCCTTTTGCCCGTGTCCTGCGGCGATCGCAAGCGCACAACCGGGTTTGCCGCTATTTATTACCGTCGTGCGAAGCCGGGACGCCTGGGCGCGAGGACCCCAATGCGTCCGTGGCGGGACATATACGGTCCCGAAAGTCCTCCGCCTGCCCCGGCCGTCCGCCAAAGGGCGGAGGGGCAGACGGAGATCGCACGGCGAAGGTTCAGCGCACGAACCCTTCCAGCTCCTCCTGAGTCCAGGCGATCACCTGCGGAATGGTCTGGCCATCCTTCAACCGCGCCAGCATTTGGTTGTGCAGCGCGCGGTTGTAGATTTGCACCGCGATCTCCGGCGGCGCTTCAGAGGCCGCCAAGGAAGGGATCTGCCCGCTGGCGGCACGCAACGGATAGTTGAACACGGTGCCGACCGGCGGTTCGACCACGTCCCAGACTTTTAAACTGGTCAGATTGGCATAGGGCGGCAGATCGTACCCCTCGCTGGCGATGCAGCGGGCTTCGATGTTGTCGCGTTGCATCAGGAACTCGATCAGGTCCTTACCGGCCGATTTGTTGGGGCTGAACTTATAGGCACCCCAAAAGAAGTTCAGCATAGGCAGGAAACGGCCCTTGGGACCGGCCGGCGCGGGGAAGGTCCAGCAATCGGCCGCGACCGCCCGGTTATCGCGCTTGGCGACGGCCCAGGCGGAGGGCGGGTTGAAGATCAGGGCGGTTTTGCCGGCGATGAGCGCGCGGTTATTCGAACCGTCGTCGTAACTCGGCGCATCCACGGGATAGAATTTCAGCAGCCTTTGCGCGTATTCCAGCACCTGGCGCATGTTGTCCGATTTCAACTGCGACTTGCCGCTGGAATCGACCATCTGCGCGCCATAGGCCGCAAACAGCGCGCCATGCACATCGGTCGCGTCCGTGTTCAGCACACCGCTGCCAAGCCCCAGGGCGAAGGTCATGTTATCCTTCATGGCAAGCTCGGCGTATTTCAGAAACGCCTCCCAGGTCCAGGCATCCTGCAGCGCGTTCTTTTCGTCCTTCGCGGGATACATCGCCGTCAGATCGAGGCCATGCTTCTTGAACCAACTGATGCGCGCGCAAGGCGGCTTGGTCTGGGTGCCGCTGCTGGACGGCACCGACGCCCACTGTCCACTTGCCGAGATAAGTGGCGGCGCTGTTCGCCTCGCCAAGGGCGGACGTCAGGCGCGTCATCACGTCGTCAACGGGTTCGAGATACTCGGCGTAGTTTT
>JAYWAX010000206.1:0-6123 GCA_043782125.1 Acetobacteraceae bacterium
CGGGCGGACGGGCGCTGGGAAGAGCAAGCCACAAGCGGCAGTTGATCCCAAACCCAGACCGCGCCAGAAAGGCGCGCGCGCAGGCAATGGGACGATCGATGAACACCGGATACCAGCTCGAACCCCTCTCGAACGGACCACGCCACTGATGCGAATCTTCCGCGACTGGCGGGATTTGCCCGTCGATGCCCGCGGCGCGACGCTCGCGCTTGGCAATTTCGACGGCGTGCATCTGGGCCACGCCGCCGTGCTGCGCGCCGCGCACGCCTCCCGCCCCGACGCGCCTTTGGGCGTGCTGACCTTCGAGCCCCACCCGCGCGAGATTTTTCGCCAGGACGATCCGCCCTTCCGGCTGATGCTCTCGGCCGAACGCGCCGATGCCTTGGCCGCTCTGGGTTGCGACCTGCTGTTCGAACTACCGTTCAATCACGAATTCAGCCTGATGACGGCGGAGTCCTTCATGGGCGATGTGCTGCATTCCGGCCTTGGCGCGCGGCACCTGACGACCGGCGCCGATTTCGCCTTCGGCCACCGCCGCGGCGGCGATACCGAGTTCATGGCGGCCCGCGCCGCCGCCCTTGGCATGGGCATCGCCCGCGTGCCCGCCGTGTCCGATAACGGCGGCCCGTTTTCCTCCACCCGCATCCGCCGCGCCCTTCAGGACGGTTACCCCGAGCGCGCCACCGCCGAACTCGGCCGTCCCTGGGCCATTCGCGGCGCGGTCGCCCATGGCGACAAACGTGGCCGCACCATTGGCTTTCCCACGGCGAACGTGGCTCTGGGCCGGCATTTGGAACCGGCGCGCGGCGTCTATGCCGTGACCATCCGGGTGGCCGACGGCACGGTTTACAACGGCGTCGCCAATATCGGCCGCCGCCCGACGGTCAACGACGGACCGGAGAGCCGGCTGGAAGTCAATCTTTTCGACTTTTCCGGCGATATCTACGGCATGGAAATCGCCGTGTCGCTGATCGCGTATATCCGGCCGGAAATAAAATTCCCCGGCCTGGACGCGCTGAAAGCCCAGATCGCGGCGGATGCCACGGCGGCCCGGCATCTGCTGGAAACACCGTAAAATTAAAGAGGAACCCAACCATGCCCATGCTGAAACGCCCGGATGGCGAGATATATTACGAAGAATTCGGTAACGGATTCCCGATTTTGCTGTTCGCCCCGGGCGGCCTGCGGTCGAACCTGAACATGTGGCACCATCCCGCCGAAGGTCCGCAACGGTCCTGGTGCGACTGGACCGATGTCCTGGCCGCGAAATACCGCGTCGTGGCGATGGACCAGCGCAACGCCGGCCAGTCGAAATGCGCGATTGAAGCCGATCACGGATGGCACACCTACGCCGCGGATCATGTCGCGCTGATGGACCATCTTGGCCACGGGAAATTCCACGTTCTCGGCGGCTGCATCGGCGGCAGCTTCTGCCTGAAGGCCGGCGAAGTGGCGCCGGATCGGGTGACGGCGGAAGTGCTGCAAAATCCTATCGGCCAGCATCCGGACCACCTGGGATACTTCCCGGAAGGCGCGATCGCGTGGAGCGCGGAAATCCGCGCCAAACGCCCCGATCTGGACGAGGACAAAATCCGCGGTTTCAGTCAAAACATGTGGGGTGGCGATTTTGTCTTCTGCGTAGACCGGGATTTCGCGAAGAACTGCTCCATTCCGAAAATCCTGCTTCCTGGCACGGATATTCCGCATCCCGCGGCAACCAGCGCGGAATTGGAAAAATTGATCCCGGGCATGGAAGTCATCCGGAACTGGCGCGGCCCGGAGCACATGGAAGAGCAGCGGACCCGGGTCATCGCGTTCCTGGACCGGCACACGCCGAAGTGAGGGACCGGCCGGGACGGATTCTTACAATACCAACGGCACGAGCGATTGACCGTTCGCGGCGTCCTCTCCCCGTCATGGCACGCCCCCGAGCGGGCCATCGGGGGCGGTACACCATTGCGAGAGTGGCCACGATCGTCCGCGCCATGCGCCCTTTGTCCAATCGCCGTGCTGCGCCCAATGGCCCGGTCGAGTTGGACCATGACGTGGGGAAGATGCCTCGCCAAGAGTCAAACGTTTGGCCAGTTGGTATAAGTCTTACGATACGGACAAACAGGCGTAAATTCCGGATTTTCTCCGTCATGACCCGGCGCGACCGGACGATGCCGGGGAACCGCCGGGTTTATCGGTCAGCCGCCGTTATATCGACATTTTTGCGGAAACGTCCCGGCGCGTCATTTTCCTCGCTGTCCGGACAAGATGAAGCGGGACCGCCCGCCATGGAGCACAGGTTTTGAAAGTCGGCATTGTTTCGGATCTACATTGCAACATCCGCGGCCTCGACCTCGCACTGGACGCGATGGGCGATATCGACGAATTGCTGTGTCTTGGCGACAGTATCTTCGAATATCAGTTTTCCAACGATGTCGTGGCCCGGCTGATCGAACGCCGCGCGCATATCGTTCAAGGCAACCACGAGGAAGTGTTCATGTCCCCGGCCGGCCAGCGGGCCCGCGAACGGCCGGGCATCGATCCCGATCTGCTGGCCTTCCTGGCGGAGCAGCCGCACCGGCGGTACCTGGAACTCGGCAACAAGCGCTTGCTGCTGATCCATTCCACGCCCTGGGAGCCCCGCGGCGAGTATGTCCATCCGCACAGTTCGAAACTCGACCGCTTCGCGGAGGCCGACGCGGATATCGTGCTGTACGGTCACACGCACTGCCAGGTGGTGAAACGGGTCGGGTCCGTGCTGGTGATCAACCCTGGCTCGGCGGGCGACGCGCGCGACAGCCGGAACGGCCGGCAATTAAGCTGCGGGGTGCTGGATACGGTGTCCGAGGAAGTCCGTATCGTCGATTACCGGGATCCTCGTTTCGACTGAACCGCTCTGGCCTTTTCCTGCCCGGCCAGTTGCTTCGACATGGGCAACGGCCTGACCGCAACAGCCGCCCCCCAGGCTGATCGCACGAAGGAAAAAAAGCACAGGCGCGCCGTTGTTTCCGTCGCCCAGGCTTTGCGGTAAGCTCGGGATCGGCGGCCAGACCCGGCCGGTCAGACCGGGGAACGTCGTTTGGGGTGGATGAAACGCCGCCGCCGGTGGCGGGCGCGCCAGGCCGCGCAACGCATGAAATGACACCTCGCACCGATGGCCAGGACCGCATCGTGACCGCCGCGCGCCGCCCCCGGCTGCTGGACCCGTTCAAGGTCCGCGGCTTCCTGCTGCAATGGCCCGCCGATCTGCTGATCAACTGGGGCATCGAAATCGAGCTTCTGGTTCTTGGCTGGTACATCCTGGTCGAAACGAAGTCGGTCCTGCTGCTGACGCTGTTCGGCGCTTTGCGATTTCTCGGCACGCTGATCGCGCCGATGTTTGGCATGGCCGGGGATAAGTTCGGGCACCGCAACGTGCTGTGTGCGATGCGCGCGGTCTATACCGTGCTCGCCTGCGTCATGACCGTGCTGGCTTTCACCGGAGTATTGCGGCCGTTTCATGTGATGGCGATCGCAACCCTGTCCGGTCTGGTGCGCCCCTCCGACCTCGCCATGCGCAACGCCCTCATCGCCGCCATCATGCCCCCCGCGCAACTCATGGGCGCCATGGGTGTGGCCCGCACCACCTCCGACTTCGCGCGGATTATCGGGCCGTTGTTCGGCGCGGGCATGATCGCGGCCTTCGGCATGGGGCCGGTCTATATCGCCGTGACATTGCTGTATGCGTCGGGCCTCGCGCTGACGGGGCTTGGCGGCGCGGGTCTCTCGCATCGCCGGGCCGCCGGTGTCGGCCGGGCGTCCTTCGCGCGGGAAGTGTTCGAAGGCCTGGTCCATGTCTGGCGCACGCCCTGCCTGCACGCGGCGATGTGGCTGGCGTTTCTGGTCAACATGACCGCCTTCCCGCTGACCGGCAGCCTGCTGCCCTACATCGCGCGCGAGGTCTACCACATCGGCCAGACCGGTCTGGGCTTGCTGGTCGCCTGCTTCGCCGTGGGCGGCCTGCTCGGTTCGTTGTCGATCAGCTTGTTCGCCCAGACCTTGCCCACGGGACGGACCATGATCGTGGCGGCGGCGGCATGGTATGTCCTGCTCCAGATTTTCGTCCTGATGCCAAATCCCATCGCGGGCGGGGTCATGCTGATGGCAACCGGCCTGGTGCAGAGCTTCAGCATGGTGCCGCTGGCGGTGATGCTGCTGCGGGTCGCGGGCGACCAATACCGAGGCCGCATCATGGGCGTGCGCATGCTGGCGATATACGGCCTGCCGGTCGGGCTGCTGGCCTCGGGCGTCCTGATCGAGCGGTTTGGCTACACAGCGACCGCCTCTGGCTATTGCATCTTTGGGCTCGCGGCGACTTTGGGGATCGCGCTGTGGTGGCGCGAGGCAATCTGGCCGCTGGACGCGCCGGGAAACACGAAGTGAATCGCGGTAGGGACGCGCATTGCTGCACGCCACCCGCACAGAACCGTACGGGCGGAATTCCCGCATACGGCTCCCACCTTGGGGTTTGACGCGGACGCGCATTCGGGGCCAGGGGTGAGATATCCGGGGTTTGGGCCGCCAGCCGGTCCATCGTTGTCCATGTCGTCCTGTCCTTCTGGCTGCGCCGGCGTAGGGCGCGTCTCCAAAGGTCGGTGACATGGCGGCGGAACGCCGACAGGGGGTGCACGTTCGCGGGCGCGGCGTCGTAAGCGAAGGAGCCTCGCACCACCGTCCCCAGCCACGTCCCTTGTTTGGCAATACCCTGGTGCCGGCGGCGCCGGAGGTCCTTCGTGATTTCCAACAGTTTCGCGATGGTCCGGTCCCGTCGCGTATGGCGGGCGGGCAAGAATCCCCCCTTCGGCGGGCGTGAGCAGATATGGGTGAACCCCGGAAAGTTGAAGGTTTCCGGCTTTCCCTCCCCGCGTGCCGCTCGCGCGGTGGCGGCCCGTCGTCCAAATTCGATCGGACGGGTTTTGCCGGGATCGAGCCGCGACGCGGATCGATGCTGCACCAGGCGGTTGGCGCGCTGAAGCTCCAGGCCGAATTCCGCCATCCGAATGCGCAGGTCCGCCAGGAACCGTTCGGCATCGGCCTTGTGCTCGAAGCCAACGACAGCGTCGTCGGCATATCGCACCGCGATCGTGGCTCCATTCGCGCGCTATGGGATGCGCCGTGCCATGACGAGGAGGGGACGAGGCCTCGCCAAGAGTCAACCGTTCGTGCCGTTGGTATAAAATCGGCGTTGGCCTGAACATCTCGCCACAAGTCCGGCACGGTTCGCGGCAGCTTGGGCGCTCGTAACCGATGGTCGCCGCGATCCGAAACGGCCCCGCCTCCCCCTACAGCCGCTTCGCCATGCGGGGATCGAGCATGTCGCGAATGCCGTCGCCCAGAATATTGATCGCCAGCACCATCGTGCCCAGAAACAGGCCGGGAAACAGCACCGCCCAGATCGCCAGCATGATGAAATTCCGGCCCTCCGCGATGATATTGCCCCAGGACGGGACTTCCGGCGGTGTGCCGACGCCGAGAAAGCCCAGATAAGCCTCGATCAGCACGGCGGAGGCGGCGATGTAGGTCGCCTGGACCACGATCGGTGTCAGCGCATTGGGCAGGATGTGACGGAACATGATGGCGGGGGCGCGGGTGCCGGCGGTGACGGCCCCCTCGACGAAGGTTTGTTCGCGCAACGACAATACCACGGCACGGACCAGGCGGACGACGCGGGGTATCTCCGGAATCGTAATGGCGACGATGACGGTCTGCACCGAGGCCTTCGACAATGACAGCATCGCCACGGCCAGCAGGATGCCCGGGATCGCCATCAACCCATCCATGATCCGCATCGCGATCGCGTCCATGATGCGGAAATACCCCGCGATCAGGCCGGTGAACGTCCCAATCACTGTGCTGGCGATGGAAACGCAGACCGCGATGGTCAACGAAATCTGCCCGCCCCACAGGGTCCGGCTCAGCACATCGCGGCCGTAAGCATCGGTGCCGAACCAATGCGCGGCGCTGGGGGGGCGCAGCCGTTGCGCGACGTTCAGCGCGATCGGATCGTACGGCGCGATCCACGGCGCGAGCAACGACAGCAGCACCAGCACCGTCAGCAGGGCGCCGCCGAAGACAACACGGGGATAGCGGCGA